>CAZMHW010000070.1:0-11853 GCA_964566105.1 uncultured Akkermansia sp. | reverse complement strand
AAAACTGCTCACCTGTGACTTAAGGCCACCTGTTACGAACAGGCTCAGCATTAAAGCAATTGCCGCACTTTTAATTTTTAAATAATTTTTTTTCATTTCTAAGGTTTTTCTTTAAAAAGTTAATTAGTAATTAATTAAGTTTAGTTATTTCAGATAAATATACGTTTTTTTTGAACTGCCTGCGTAAAAACTTTAAGATTTTTGAGGAGGCGGATGACCTTTCTCTGTCTGGTTTTTTTCAAAGAGTTATTAAAGAGGACTTGCCTTAAATTAAAAAAGCCTTGTGTTAAATCTTAACACAAGGCTCTGGAAGTAATAGGTAAACTATTACCTTATAACTACTAATTTTTGATTTAATTTTAGGTCGTTTTTCTGACCCACAAGAAAATAAATTCCTTTGGCAAGGTCATTTATCGAGATGCGGTGATTGTTTTGATCAGTCAAATGCAATGTTTTGATAGTTTGCCCTAATTCATTTATAAGCTGCAATTCAATGTCCACCACCGATTCAACAATAAAATCTCCGTTGTTCGGGTTTGGATAAACTTTTAAACCGATACTTTCTTTTGCGTTTAATTCATTAATTCCGGTACATGGGTTTACTTTTACCTGAATGGTAGCGCTGTTAACGCAGCCATTGGCATCTTTGCCCTGTACGGTATACACAGGTGATCCGGAAGTAGGATTTACCTGCAGGGTGGAGGTTGTGGCGTTGGTATTCCAGGTATAAGTGCCGGCGCCTCCGGCTGTAAGAATTGTTTTTTCTCCTTTACAAATAACTGTTCGTGTACTGGAAGCTGTTACCGTTGGATTTTGGTTAACGATAAGTTGCATGGTGGCGGAACCCGGACAACTTAGGGCGCCAGTGGTGGCACTCATAGCCGAAACGGTGTATACTTCAGAGACATTCGCGGAGAGTGTCGCAATAGCAAAGGGCCCACCCGAAGGAGACCAGTTATAAGAGTTTCCGCCGCTGGCTGTTACCGTTACTACCGCGCCAATGCAGGCGCTTGTTGTTACAGGGCTTACACTTATTGTTGGAATAAACACACTGATGGTAATTGGTGTGGTGCTATGACAATTAGTGTTCGTATAGGTTCCGGTAACACTATAGGTTGTAGTTTGGGTGGGATTAACAATAATGGACGCCAGCGAGGGACCGGTGTTCCAGCTGTACGTGTTGGCTCCGCCACTGGCCGTTAAGGTGCTCGATCCACCACTGCACACCAGTGTATGCAGGGAGGCGACATTAACTGTGGGTGTTGGGTTAACAAGAACGATCTGTGTCATAGGAGAGGTACAACCAAACGAATTGCTTCCTACTACCGAGAAAAGAGTTGGTGCCAAGGGGCTGGACGTAAGACTGGACCCGGTGGAGCCACCCGGAGACCAGGTGTAGCTTATGGCGCCAGTGGCCGTGAGATTTACCTGATCGCCCTGACAAATAACCGAACTGCTGGTGGAAATGTTGAGTGTAGGTACCGGGTTGGCCGCAAGCGTAACTGTGGCTACTCCTGAGCAGGTTCCGTCGGAGGCGGTTACCGTATAAATGGTTGTGGTATTTGGACTCACAACGGCGGTTGCACCAGTGAGATTAGAAGGAGCCCAGGTGTATCCCGTTGCAGCACCTGCCGCAGTGAGCGTAGCTGTGCTTCCGGCGCAAACCAGAGTAGGTGTGGTAATGGCAGTAACGGCAATAGGCGCCACAGTAATGGTAGTTACAGCAGAGCCTGTGCCACAACCGTTTTGTCCAACAACTGTGTAAGAAGAGGTAGCGGTGGGTGAATAGGTAAGGCCATTAATAACCCCACCCGTCCAGGAGTAGGTGAGTGCTCCGGTAGCTGTGAGGGTAACGGTTTTGCCAAGACAGGTTTGATTGGTGCTGGTACTTACACTGAGCACCGGCGCACTGCCACTTACAGAAATAGAAATAGCTGCAATGGAACATATTCCGCTGGTTCCCTGTGAAACGGTATAAATGGTGTTGGTAGTAGGAGACACTATTATAGAGGAAGCCGTGCTACCCGTGTTCCAGGTGAAGGAACCCGAGGCGTTGGTGGTAAGGGTAGTAGAACCACCGGAACAAATTGCCGCAGAAGGAGTAGTGATCGACGCCAGCTGGCTGTAAGTGTAAGTGGGTGTGGTAGCAAGGGTATTGGTGATGTAATACAGAAAATCTCCATACCCATAATGGTAGTTGGCAAGTGTCGTGTTTGGAAATGTGTTTTGCGTGCCGCCATTCGAGTACTGCATATCAAAATACGTCAGGTGCTGACCTATTTGTGAACTACCCTGGTAATAATATCCGTCACTGCTGGTTTGATAAATCTGCAAAACATACTGAGTTCCCGAGCTAAGCCATACAGGGCTGGATATGGGGCCGTAGGTGTAGGTTGCTGAAGGCCCCGGCACCTGTGTCTGACTGATGATGGCCTGTGTGGAATAATTAAATAAGGTGACGTAACGTGTGGTACCGTTGGGTTCGTTTTTACCAAAGTGAGTCACTAAAAGGTTTTGTGTAGGAGCAAATCGGAATCCCCTCTGACAGGCACCAGGTGTTAAGTTCGTGCTCCCGCCGCTAATGCTGTCGGTTGCCGAGTTCGGTCCTCTGAAGGTGCCCGGAATAGTGGATGTAGCCAACGCAGAGGGGTTGCCGTAGTACATAAAAATGGTGGTGCTGCTGTTGGCTGCAATGAGTGGGATTTTTACCCATATAGCTGTGGTGGTGGTGTTAATGCCACCTTCGATCCAGTAATTAAAAAACGTAGAACTTGTGCAGGTGCCGCCGAATCGTATGTCGTTTCCGGAACTGTTCATTTTACCTGCACTGATAAGACTTTGTGTGTTTACAGTGATTTTCAACTGGTAGTCTACACCGGCCTGTGCATTTGGATTGGTAACTGTTATGGGCTGATTGTAGAGCCATCCCGCAGGTTGTGCTGCTAAATTGAGAGCAACAATAATGCTGATTAACGTAAAGATTTTTTTCATAAGTGTAAAATTTTAAAGTTTCAGAACCAGAAAAAATGCCTGACAAAAAGTACAAGAACAGTACGAGCAACATAAAAATACGCTAAAAAGAAACGGAATAAAAATTTTAACTGTTAAAACCAAAAAGAATTCCTGGTTATAATTTTACGACGGAAGCACAGCATACATTCGTATGGTGTTTATTTGATACTTTTACCGGAAGAGATCCTGACGATGAAAAAAGTGCATTATCCGCTTCGGGCATTTTCAGCAGAGATTCTCCAATCGCTGCAAAACGCCTCAGAACAGGAAAACCCTTGCTGGTACCTTTATAAGAACAAAACAAGAACACCCTTGTTTATGGCGGAGTCGCTTCTGCGCCTGTTAACTAAAACGCTGGAGAGTAATGCCTTAAAAACGACACTCCGATACGTAAAAGAACTGGAAGATGGGTTGGGACGAATTGACGACTACGATCATTTGTTTCTTTTATTTTCTTCCAATAAAAAAATTGAAAAAATGCAGTTGCTTTATTTTCTTCAAAAAAAAGAAAAGGAGCTTGCAAAGCTGAACAAAAAAGTCATCAAACGTTCTTTTTATCTTAAAACGTACGAAAGACTCAGCGTGACACGGGAATTTGATTTTAATACAAAGGCGTTTGTAAAAAAACTCAGTGAGCGGATAAAAAGGGAAATTACCAGGTGTCTGGATTTTTATCTGCGCTATCCGCTTGCTTTTACAGAACTGGAGGGACAGATACACGAAATGCGAAGGAAATTGCGCTGGATAACCATTTACGCGCAAAGTCTGGACGGTCTGGTTACGCTTGTTAGCACTAAGGGCGAGTACGCATGGCAGAAGAAATTTGTCACCGTGGTTGAGCTTCGGTCACCGTACACGAAGGTGCCGGTTAAAAAGAACCTTGTAAATTACATTCGGTTTAATAAAGAGGCTTTTTTTGCTTTCAGTCATGTTGTGAATCAGTTGGGTAAGATAAAGGATAGAGCTTTGGAAATTGAAATGCTTAAAAAATCCCTACTAAAAACACGTAACATGACTGATGAAAATGCAGAAAAACTTGCTTTAAAACAATTAAGCGCCAAAAAGAACAGGGAGGAACTTTTTAAGGAAGCTCATACCCTGCTTCAGGAATTCTTTATTAAACATCGGATCCACGAACTGTTAATTATAGAAGACTAAATTTTAAGATTTTTTCGCTCACTCAACCAAAAAGCACTTTTGCTAAGTCGTAATTTTTATATTAATTTAATGGTTAAGTTTAGCGAAAATATAAGATCATGCAAAAATACCGTGCAGTAATAATAGATGACGAAGAAGACAGCAGAAGCAATACGCGCAATATGATCCAGAATTATTGCGAAGAGATTGAAATCGTTGGCGAAGCCGACAATGGGCCGGAAGGCAAAAAGAAAATTCAGGAGTTAAAGCCCCATGTTGTTTTTCTGGATATTAATATGCCAGGCATGAACGGCTTTCAAATGCTGGAAGGAATTTATAACCGTGATTTTTGTGTTATCTTTTTAACCGCTTACAGTGAACATGGTATTACCGCTGTAAAAGCTGGGGCTACCGATTACCTACTTAAACCTTTAATGTTAAGTGAATTGCAGGGCGCGGTGCATAAGGTGGTTCAGCATTACGAAACAAAAGGAGCAGGAGCTGCCACGAAGCCGGAGGAAAATAAAAATCTAGTGCTGATCAACCATAGCAAAGGGTTTACCCTGGTAGATTTTAAAGACATTGTATGGCTTGAAGCGAGTGATAATTATACCAATCTTTACCTGAACGGACAAAAGAAAATTATTGCCAGTAAAACCCTCAAAGAATTTGAAACAATCCTGCCAGATACCGAGTTTTTTAGAGTGCATCGCTCGGCGCTGATTAACATCCATTACGTAAAAGAATACAGTAATCATGAAGGTGGTGAAGTAATTCTGAGTGATGGGACACATGTGCAGGTTAGTAAGGCCCGTACTCAGGAATTCGCGGAGTTTATCAAATCCCGCTCGGTTTCACCGAAATAAGTTGCAGCAGTTGAGGTAAGGTTTTATTTTATTTAAAGGTAAAACAGGGTTACCAACACGACGATGTAAATATTAATACAAATTATGAAGCCCGTTTTACGGGCTTTTTGTATTTTTATAGTCTGTCTCCCTCTCTTTTGTTGATGTAAAAGTGGGTGGCAGATAAAATTGTAACCCGATAGTAATATTCTTGAGTTTTTTCAGACCATACCTGTTTTTTTTATTGCTTGTATTAAGTACGTCAGTTACATCACAAACTCCCTCGTTTAATTTTCAAAAACTGGGGAGCGAGGAAGGCTTGAACAATGCCAATATTTTTAATATTGAGCAACATCAGAATGGCTTGATGTATTTTACGACTCAAAACGGGATCTACTATTACGATGGGTATGCTTTTAATAAACTAGCCATTGATAGTCTGAAGAGTAACGCCCTCATTAGCGTGTCCATAAAAAATGCTGACGAGCTATACCTTTCGTTGCGTGAGGAAGGGATTGCCAGTTTTAACCTTAAGACAAAAGAATTTAAACTCGATAAAGAATTAAAGATAAAGGATAATAATTCTGATAATCTCATACTCACTGAGAAATACGCCTACCTGTTGACCACAGAAATTAAAATTATTATCGTGGAGCTTAAAACAGGCAAGATTGTTCCGGACGAACTACGGAAAAAGGATCTTATGAACCGGCCGCTCTGTATTTACAAAACCAGAACAGGAAAAGTACTGATTGGACGAACAGACGGGATATATGATGCTACGGAGGGAAAACAGGTGGCGCTTGACGTATTAAGGAATCAGGCCATTCACTCAATTACTCAAACCACTCAGGGCAAACTGGTAGTTGGAACCTCCAACAAAATTTGTGTGATCAACAACAATAAGATCGAAAGCGAAACTACCCCGGTTTACGAAACCAAAAGCACCACCTTTCAGTTGACCGGTGAAAAACCTATTCGCAATATTGTGGCAGACGATTATGGAAGAATCTGGTTTACATCTTACCCACATGAGAATCTGTACCTGCTTGAAAACGGGAAGCTTTACGATGTGTTCGATATTCTGGATCTTCCTCCCTCGCTCATAAATTGTGTATTTAAAGATAATCAGCAAAACCTTTGGTTAGGTACTTACAGCGATGGGGTGTATTACATTCAAAATCCCTTTTTTCACTCCATTACGTTTTCTTATAACAACAAGAACCTGAATATTCACCAGGTATTTCTTGCTGATAATTTGCTGGTAGCTGCCACCAGTAACGGACTTTATGGACTTAATCTGAGCAACAATCAAACTCAGATCCTGTCCAAACCGGATGAAACTTTCCTGGAGCCTGTGAACAGCATCACAAAGTTTGACGGCGTGTTTTATTATGCCAAACGCAATCAAATGAATATGACCCCTTCTATTCTTTTTGATACGCGTAATACCTACAAATTTAAACCGGTTATTGCCCGGCAGTATTACCCGCTCAATACCCGGGAGAGCGTGGTGGCTGATTGGGATAATGCCAATATTTTGCTTTGCAATGTGGATGCCACCAAAACACTGGACACCCTTATTTCCTTTCCCGATTACCGCATAGCCATAAACGCGTTTTTAAAAGAAGGTAATCTGCTCTACATAGGAACCAGCAATGGTTTGTACGTGTATGATTTTAAGAGTAAGCAGTATAAGAACCTGGTGCGCAACGAGCTTAATTTTAATATCAATGACATTGCTTACATTAACAATAAACTCTATGCTGCGCATGAAGCCGGTATTACAGACGTGTACGCAGGAAAACTGATTCAGGAGTTGGGCAACTACCGGTTAAATACCGTAAAAAAAATAAAATTGTATAACGACCAAATCTGGCTGGCTACACTCGACGGCGTTTTTATTTGTGACAAAGAACTGCATCCCCTGAAAACGCTCACCAAGTCGAACGGATTACTTTCTAATTCCATTAATGACATTACATTTGATGGACAAACGGTGAGTGTGGCAACTACACGCGGTGTATCTACCACGAAATTCCAGAATATTATCCGTTACAGCGCCATGCTGAACCCTGTAACCATTCACAATATTACCTGTAGCGGACAGGAGATATCCTGCGACGGAACTTTCTGTAAATTAAAAGCGGACCAGGAAAATATTTCAATTAATTTTTTTAGTCCGCTGTTTAATAAACCTAACAAACAATTCTTCAGATGGCGCATGGATGGTGGCGAGTGGAAGTACTTTAATAATTTTTCGATCGATGTCACCTTGAGCGGGGGCGAACATTTAGTTGAGATTTCAGCCTCGGCCGACAATATTGTATGGAGTGAAAATGCAGTTGTAAAATTGGAGAAAGAGGAAAAGCTATCTGAACGCCAGTCTATTTATTGGTTAATCACCCTTGGTGGTTTAAGTCTGATTATCCTTATTAGTTTCATCTGGATTCGCCGTGTGAAGATAAAAGCCCGCAAACGTTTGAGTGACGAGCAACAGGTTAATCTCCTGAAACATCAGGCGATGAACTCCTTGCTGAGCCCGCATTTCATTTTTAATTCCCTTACGTCTATTCAAAACTACATTAATACTAACAACGGATTAAGGGCCAGCGAATACCTTGCAAAATTTTCACGCTTAATTCGTATGATTATTGAAAAGGCGGCGCAAAGCGATATTTCCCTGTACGATGAGTTGTCGCGTTTAACCTATTATCTCGAACTGGAGAAAGAACGCTTTAAGAATAAGTTTGATTACACCATTCACCTTGACGAGGAAATTAACACACACGAAATTCACATTCCCAATATGATCATTCAGCCTTTTGTGGAGAATTGTATTATTCATGGTATTTTACCTAAACAAGAGCATGGGGAATTGACTATTTCCTTTAAACGCATTGCCAACCGCAAACTTCAGATTATTATAGAAGACAATGGTATTGGTTTGATCAAAGCGAAAGAACATGCGAAAACGGGACATAAATCTTTAGGAACAAGTACCATTAATAGCATTCTTGAAGTAAACTCAAAATTGAGTGGCAAAAAACAAAATGTGATCATGGTGGATAAATCGACCCTGGATCCAAATAAGAACGGAACTTTAATCACCATAGAACTGGAGTTATAATATCAGGAAGCTAATTACATATTTGTTTTTATTAAGTGTTACCAGCGTCTGGTCACAAAAATTTAATCTGTTGAGAGATTCAATTGGTTTTTGCGTGGGCGACAGCGCCTTTGTGGAAATAAAACATGCCCTCGACAATAACACTTCCATACAATGGACCACGCCCTATGGAATTATTACCAATACAAAAAGAGTCCGTGCAAAAAAGGCTGGAAAATACTGGGTAAAGGTAAACTCTCCACAATTTGCCACACCGTTAATAGACAGTAGCGTAGTTAGCATATATTCGAAACCTAAATGTTATTTGCGCGACACGGTTATTTGCAAAGGAAGGGCAATTATACTGGATGCGAAAAATCCAGGCATGCAATATTTATGGAATACCTTTGAAACAACCCAAAAAATAAAAATTGAAAACCCGGGGAGGTATTGGGTGGCGATTAATAACGGCACATGTAATAATATTGATACAGTGTATATTAAGGCGGTTCAGGGCAGTGGCGTTGTTTTGAACAACGAAGCCACTTTTTGTGTGAACGATGAGAACAGAGTGATCAGCATAAAGGTAAATCCGGGAACAAAAATAGTATGGAGCACAGGCGCTACGTCGCCGAGTATTTACGCCATAAAAGATGGCACCTATTGGGTTAGAACCGAAGTAAATAATTGTGGCGCCCAGGTAGATACCATCAAAGTAAAATTAAAGGTCTGTGAGTGTGAAATGATGATCCCTAATAGTTTTACACCGAACGAGGACAACAGGAACGATTATTTTTTTCCTGTGGCGCAGTGCGAGTATTCGTATTACATGATGACCATTACCGACCGTTGGGGCAATACGGTATTCACAACTAATAACATAAATGCCAAATGGGACGGTCGTTTTAAAGGCAATCTCTGTCCGGAAGATATTTACATCTATAGAATCGAGAGTACCGAAAAGGGTGGCGATAAAAAGCTCGTGCGAAATGGACATATTTCATTGTTTCGTTAAGTTATTTTTAAATTTTTTTTAAAAAGCGTGCAACCAAATGCATATGGGTTGTGTCTTATAAAAAAGAACCAAAAAGATAACTTATGAAAACAACGCGCTTATTCGCCCTGGTTGCCGGATTTCTGCTTTCAATGACAACGGTCAAGGCTATCCGGCCAGTCTCTACTGCTACCTTTGTAAACCCATGTCAACCTTTTGGTATTATTACCGCCATTCCAAACACCTATGGGTGTTTTTCATACAGCGCTACCAATGCCGGCAGCTCTGATCCAAATGCTTATTACAGCTGGAACTTTGGGGATGGAACCACCGTAAACGGCACCTTTGTCTATCACTGTTACAACACGGTAACTGTAGCTACGGTTTACAGTGTAACAGTGTCTTACATTTCGCCGGCACTCTGTGGCCCCTTACCAACTCAAACAACCTACACACTCCTTCTAAATCCACCGGGTCAGGGGGCCTGTGTACATAACCCTCCAAGTTACTCCTTGTCTGCAACTTCTGTTACAGTATGGACGGGTTTTGCAATTCCCGAGATCCTCTATTCTCTTAGTTATGGGGATGGAACCCCTGCTACAAATTTAATTACACATAAATATGCCAATTGTGGAAATTATGTAGTTAAAATTCAGGATTGGGATATGAATTTTCCACAAAATGTGTGTTACTCTTACCTTGCACTCAACATTGCCTGTCCCACTCAAACGACTACTGGCGTGGAGGAGTTTAATAAAAAGGAAAATTCTCCATTGGTATTCCCTAACCCTGCCAAAGATGTATTAACAATAAGTGCTGGCACGCAAATTGCAGGCATTAAAATTGTAGATCTCAGTGGCCGGATCTGCGTGGAAAAGAGTGATGTAAACATGTTCACCACAAATGTGGACCTAGGCGGATTAAAACCGGGTATTTATTTTTTAAGGACGGAAAATATAAATACTAAAATAACGTTTACCCGATTTGTTAAAGAGTAAATAGTGAATAAGACCAAACGGAGAGTTGTAAATGAATGGATCAAGAGCTGGGGGGTATAATAGAATTATGCAAGGCGCACGACCATAGAGCGTTTGAAGTACTGTACAAAAAGTATTACAGGATTCTCCTGGGAATAGCGCTACGTTATTCTGGTAATATGACCGAAGCAGAGGATGTGTTGCAGGATGCATTCATTAAAATTTTTAATAGTATCCGGTCTTATGAGGGTAAGGGGTCATTTGAGGGATGGATAAAGCGCATCGTTCAAAACACAGCCATTAACAATTACCGGAGCAGGTTAAAACAACATTTGTATGTCGACATCTCGGAAGAAGCCGACAGGCTTGGAGATGCAGATGTGAATACGGCGTTTGGCACTCTGGAAACAAAAGAAATTATTAGCCTTCTGAATAAAATGCCCGAAGGGTACAGACTGGTGATAAATCTTTATTTAATTGACGGCTATTCTCATAATGAAATTGCCGGCATGTTAAATATTAGCCCGGGCACCTCTAAATCTCAGTTATTCAGGGCACGGAATTACCTGAAACATCTTATTGAACTCAACAACCAGGAAAAAATTGTATGAGACAGCCAGAACGAAATATAGCTAACGAATTGAGACATTTTGAGCCGGAGGTAGATTCGGCACACATGGATCAAAACTGGGAAAAAATAAAGTTTTTTTTACCTCAGGAAGAGAAGAAGAGAAGATTCTTTTATCTTTTTTTCAATGGCGCTGCTTTGAAGATTTCTATTGCGCTTGTTTTTTTGGCGCTTGGTTTACTGTCGTTTTTTTACCTGCGTCAGACCAGAACTGAGGAGCAGGGACAAAGCCGATTCAATAGAAAGGTGATTCATAAAACTTCGCTTCGGAAATCAAAAGGTGAAAGTTCTGTACCTGTTTTAAAAGCTTCATTAAAACCAGAAAGTAAGTTAGGAAATGCAAAAGGGAAATTTCAAGCGAGCTCGGGTGGCAAAGTCTGGATGCGTTCACCAAAAAAACAGGCGTCTGCTTTGCTCCCAAATGATAATCAAAAACAAGCAGAGAAAGCAAAAGGTTTTGTGAGTGTGACAAAAAGAACAAAACGAAATGAGGCAGGGGAGTTTATTTTGACAGATTCTAAAGGTTTATCAGAGACAGAAGTGTTATCGGAAACCTATCTTCAGTTAGCACCTGTTTCCATAAAAGCTTTGCCTTTTGGAAAGCAGGCAGATTCGCTTTGTATTTTGCCTTCCTTTGGCGAAGAAATTAGATCGAAGCCCGGAATCAGGAATAAAATCGGAGTGGAATTGCTGGGAGGATGGAACAGATCAAATACTTTGTGGCATCCTGAAAATACCGTGAACGAGCAAGAACAAAAGAAATCCGGTTTTTTTGGAAGTGCCGCACTGATATATTCTCTAAAAAACAAGTGGAACCTGAATTTGGGTTACTCATTCATACAGAACAAAACAGATTTTGGTTATGAAACAAATGGAAATAGAGTCGTTGCGACCGAAACAGCGGTAGTTACCGTTACTTCTTTTGTGCCGGACACGGTTTACAAATATTTTCGCACGAGTTCAAACACACGGGTAACCTCTGTCGGAAGTTCCTTTTTAAATCTCGGACTTGGTTACATCCTTCTTCAGCAACGAAAATTTGCTCTTGAAATTCTTTTGCAACTGAGTTGGCGTTCTACGCTTTATAACGTTCAAACGCAAAATGAGATGGGTACAGATACTTTGTTGTACGTGCGAACACAGGGCAAACC
>CAZMHW010000069.1:3741-11907 GCA_964566105.1 uncultured Akkermansia sp. | reverse complement strand
AAACATCACCGTAAATTCAATAAGACACAGTAAAATATCAGAATAAACCATTTGTGCCGTAAGATCCCATACTACATGAAGATTGAGAACCACATATCCAGGTCCATTGGTTGTTACTAATTGTGTATTTCCAAAGGTCATTTCCCCTGCCAAAACCTGTAGCAGTGTACACATCACCGCCAAACATATAAAGATTACCGGAGGCGTCAGCAACCCCTTCGGTATACCTCTCGCCAGGATGCACGCTCGAAGAAGAAACTCCCATTGTTCCAAAAACCGGCATAACTATTCCAGTATTGTTTCCACTCATCCAGGCCCACTGAGCAGTAACGGGATCATACTTCCATATCTCAGTTCCATCTATGGCATCGTATAACCAAAAATTACCTGCTGCATCCTTCCATGAAACGAAGTTATAAGAAGCCCCGGGAATGTTTGTACTTGATGGAACTGTCATGCTTCCATAGACGGCAGTCTGGCTGGGTGTATTGGAACCTCCCATCCAGGTCCATTGATTGTTGGTAATACTGTAACGCCAAAGATCATTGCAGGGATTTCCGTTTACCAAGCCTCCAAATAACCATAAGTTACCTGTAGCGTCTATCCACGAAGCAGAGGAAGTCCTTCCACCGGGATTGTTTGAATAAGATGGAACTCCTAATGTACCATACACAGCAACTTGTGAAGTTGTACCAGATCCATTAATCCAGGTCCAGTTATTGGTCACTGGTGAATATTTCCATAAATCACTTAAATAGTCATAGGTGCCGGTAGTTGCAAATCCTTTACCACCGTATAACCAGAGATTTCCGGAAGCATCGGTCCAGGTGGTTCCATTTGACTGGCTACCAGGAGTGTTACTAGGGTTTGCAACACCCATGGTTCCGTAAACAGCAAGACTGGCAGAGGGAGAGCCCTTCATCCACGTGTAATTGTAAGCTTGAGCCGAAAGCAATTTGGGAATGAATAGTGTGAGGATCGCAAGAAATTTTATAGATACTGTTTTCATGCATTTGGGTAGTTAAAGTTTCGCATTACTAATGTAACTAAAGTTTTGGATTTTGTCAATCCTTATACATTGTTTATTCCAGGCTTCATACCTCTTTAAAATTATTTTATTCTCAGATTTTCATTTAGCCAGAACACAAAACCGAGGTTATATTCAATGTCAACTTTCTACAAATTATAGCAAGACAACATCTCGGAAACATTTACCTTTAACCTATGAATGAGAATTTAGACGCCAACGAAGAGAATTTAAGTCCAACGGACAAGGATATAGAACGCGCTCTGAGGCCCGTGGCCTTTGATGATTTTAGTGGGCAGGAAAGTGTGGTGGACAATTTAAAAGTATTTGTAGCGGCTGCCAAACAAAGGAATGAGGCCTTGGACCATGTGTTATTACATGGCCCTCCGGGACTGGGAAAAACTACCCTTGCCCATATCATAACTAACGACCTGGGTGTAAATTTAAGGGTGACCAGCGGTCCCGTATTGGATAAACCTGGAGATTTAGCCGGCCTTTTAACGAATCTGGAACCTTACGACGTTTTATTTATTGACGAGATTCACCGTTTGAGTCCGGTGGTGGAAGAGTATTTATATTCCGCCATGGAAGATTATAAAATTGACATTATGATTGACAGTGGGCCAAATGCCCGTAGTGTACAGATCAAACTGAATCCATTTACTTTGGTTGGGGCCACTACCCGAAGTGGTTTATTGACCTCTCCCTTACGTGCGCGCTTTGGCATTACCAGCCGTTTAAATTATTACGACAGTAAAGTTCTTACGGGCATCGTTCAGAGAAGCTCCGACATTCTCAACGTGGAAATTAAGGATGAGGCGGCTTACGAAATAGCCCGCAGAAGCAGGGGAACCCCCAGAATTGCTAATGCCCTGCTCAGACGTGTAAGAGATTTTGCTCAAATTAAAGGTACCGGAGTTATTGATATTGACATGGCTACTTATTCCCTGAAAGCTTTAAATGTAGATAAAAATGGGCTGGATGAAATGGATTTGCGTATTCTTGCCTGCATCATCGATAAATTTAAAGGAGGGCCTGTGGGTATTGGCACCATCAGTTCTGCTGTTGGTGAAGAAGCCGGTACCATTGAAGAAGTATACGAACCCTTTTTGGTTCAGGAAGGGTATTTGATGCGCACCCCGCGTGGCAGGGAAGCTACAGAACTCGCTTACAAACATCTGGGAAAGACGGTTTGGAAACGAAGCGGTGGTTTGTTTGATGAGTAGGGGCCACTGTGTTGAGCATGAAGTTACAATAAGTGCTTTTACTCCGCACATATACCCACTGGTAGTTAAGTTCATCCACATCACAAGAACTTCAACATTTTGGTCTAAAGACTGAATAAGTTTTCTTTACGTTTATAAGACGTTTACTGATGAGAGGATAAATGCATTTAATTCCTATTTTTGAGGCCATGCTTTCAATAACAAAAAGTCTGGCCGTGCCAGGCCTACCGATCAAAAAAAAACAGTTAAAATTTGCATTTATAACCCTGGTTACTATGTACTTACCAGTTTTTGGTCAAATGACCAAGGCTGACTATTACAACAAAATTGATAACAAAATATTTGTATTGAGTAAAAATAAAAATCTCCCATTCGACTCAATTGTAACAAATGTAATGCGGACGTACCCAAAAAACGAAGACCGGGTCAGAGCCTATTACACCTGGATTGCACTAAATATAACTTATGATACGGAAAGATTAAGAACCTTGCAGGAAAATCGTTGGTCGTATATGAGAAAAGATTCCTCCCAGGAAGCGGATCCTGTTTTTAGAAAAAAGAAGGCCGTATGTGAAGGTTTTTCTAAGTTGATGATTAAATTCTGTGAGGCATCCAATATCCCGTGCCACATGGTGATTGGTTATACCAAAATGCCTGATGGCGAAATTATGACAGATATACTGCATGCCTGGAATGCAGTAAAAATAGACGATACATGGCGATTATTAGATGTTACATGGTCAAACGGATATGTAGGCCTTTATGGAACTTATTACAGACATTTTTCTGACAAATATTTTATTGAGAATACAGCTAATTTTTACGAAGATCATTTGCCGTTGGATCCTCAATGGCAGCTCTCAGACAAACCCATTTCGAAAAATTACTTTTTTAGAACAGACACTTTAAATAAATATTTTGTAGGTGCCGCATTTAGTTTTAATGATTCCATTTCTTTATATAAAAAACAAAGCCCTGATAATCAGGCCTGGCTTGATTATATTCATTATTATAATTATGACCCCGAAAACAAAAAGCACTTAAATAATGCAGACTTCATTATATACGATAAGGCAGTTGAGATCTTAAACGACGGAATTCTTGGTTTTCAGGAATACCAGATATTCTATTCGGAGACACTTTCAAAATCAAAAACACTTTCCAATTGCAAAAAGGCCAAAACCTTGTTAGAAGCATCGAGAAATAAATACACAGAGGTGTTGAATTTTTTAGAAGGCAGGAAAGCCTTTTCTTCAGAAGCGAACGACAATTTAATCGAGATGCGTACAAATGCCAGAAACGCTTTAGTCGTTATCAAAGATCATATGGAATATATTTCCAGACTTCAGAAATCTGTCACGGCTTCGAAGGGTAAAAATTAGGCATATTCTACTTATGTTTTAAGAACACTAGTTTGTCTCTAATATTAAAAACCATACTTTTACACATTCAATAATTAAGTATGTTTCATTTCCTTTTAAGAACAATTCCACGCCCTATATTGATCTGGTTTAGCATTGGCTTTAGTAAGATCGCCCCCCTGCTCTATTATGGTAATCGCTACGAAGATCCTATTACCGGTAAAACGTACCGTAAATTTTTACCTTATGGTTACAGTGGCAGAGCAAAACGCAAAAATGTACTATGCCCGGGAAGTTTATCCCTCGAACGTCACCGCTTGTTGTGGTTGTATTTAAAAGAAAAAACAAACTTCTTTACAGCGCCTCATAAAATGCTACACATTGCCCCTGAACAGTGTTTTTACAAACTCTTCAGGGCACAAAAGAATTTAGATTATACAACCGGAGATTATAACAGTCCTATTGCGGACATTCATTTTGACTTACACAAAGCCCCATTTGAAAATAACAGCTTTGATGTGATTTTTTGTAATCACGTTTTAGAACATGTGGAAGATGCTGATCAGTGCATGCGTGAGTTATACCGCATCATGAAACCCGGTGGCTGGGGAATTTTTCAGGTGCCATTATATACTACACGCCCAACAACCTACGAAGACAAAAATATTACCAGTGAAGCGGACCGTGAATTACATTACTGGCAAAAAGATCACGTACGTTTGTTTGGACTAGATTACAAAGACAAATTAGCTGCCGCTGGTTTTAAAGTAACGGTAGATGATTTTGTGAATACACTGAATCCTGAATTAGTTGACAGATACAGATTGCCGGCAGGTGAAATGATCTATTTGTGTCAGAAATAATTTCGGGTTATCCGATTCAAAACCGGAAATAACTAATATCCCGCCTTTAAATACTCCTCAAAACTCATTCCCTTCATAAACTCGGCTGAGTAGATGAACTTATACATGTGATCTGCCCAGGCCTTGTGACTCCTGCTGCTATCAAATACTGTATAATTGAAGGGTTTTCCAAAATGAATACGAATCGTTTTTTTATTGGCCTTGAACATTTCGTCAGGTAAAAACAACATTTCAATATTAGCTTTAATACCCAAACGTTTGCGCCAATAAGCAAAATTGTAAAAGAACTTAGAATTCTCTCCCTCAATATATGTTGGAACAATTAAGCGTTTATGGTCAATTGCCTGGGTGACAAAACTTTTTTTCCAACTCAGGTCACGTACAATTCCGTTTTGTTTACGGGATACAAGGCCCGCAGGAAAAATCAAAACAGCTCCGCCCTGGCGAAATATTTCCTCCATCGTGCGCAAAGAACCTGCAGAAGCAGCTCCAAGCTTATTTACCGCAACGAATACATCACCGTAATTAGATACGTTCTTAAGAATGTCGTTAACAAAAAAATGTACATCGGGGCGAATTTCGCCAACTGCTTTTATCAGAGCCATACCGTCCAGACCTCCCAGGGGATGATTCGCAGCAATGGTTACATTTCCTGTTAAGGGGATATTTTCAGAATTAATAGACTGAACCTTGGCTTCAAGAATGTCCAACGCTTTACGGTTAAAATCCAGACCCTTATCGTCCTTCAATTTCACCATCGCGTCATTAATTTCCGCCTCATGAAGTTTCCGTTTTAACCAGTTGATTGCGAAACCCGGGAGCCATCTATAAAGTTTATAAGCTTTTTCGCGTAAAATCTTCTCTATGTCAATAAACTTCTTATTCTCCATAATTTGGAGGTCAAAGATAAAATAATTGTTAATATATTAAACATTCCCCACCTATTTTAGCGATCTCAACAAGAACCACTAAAAAACCCGATCCGAGAGACTCAAACCGGGTTAAATACTCAACAAAACAAATCTATTTGCTTTTTGCTTCGTCTATTTTAAAGTCAAGCGTTACAGGATCTACTTTCACTGCATCGGCCTCCACAAAGGTATTACGCCAGATAATCATCATTTTTATCTTCTGCATATCTGTAGCTTTACCGCCTTCCATACGGTCCCATACCAGGGTAAACTTTTCACTTTCACCTTTAGTAACGATCATAGGTGTTTTTTTGTGTTTGGCATTGGCAATTTCGGTTCCGTCAGGCAGTCTTACCGCGGCTCTGCCCGGATGAATCACCCCTATTTTGTCACCTGAATAACGGCATTCGAACTTAACTGCAGTTTTATCTGTTTCCTTGTCCAGAGCTATCATGGTACAGTTAAAATTACCTGTTTTAAACTCATTTTGTGACGGTGGAAGTTGAAAATCAGCTGTCTCAAGCGCCTTATTGGTTGTCGAAACCCTGTAAACTCCATTCACCTCAAAAGAACAGGCAGGCACCTGTAAATCCATCCCCTTAACATCTACAACTCTGTTATCAGTTTCTCCCGGTGCTATCTGAAGCCACTTTTCTTTTGGGGCAATAGACTTATTATTGATGTTCAGTTTACTTTCTTCGGGCTTATATAGGAGCATGTCTTCGCCTTTGTTCTCTATTTTTAAATTAAATTTCATAAACTCCTTGGTGGCAATGGCAGATTTGCCTGTATACGTAATGTCAGATACTTCCTTGGAAGTCTCCGAATAAAACAATTTTTCGTATTTTTTTTGTGCGTGCGCAAGATTCAGCGCAAAACAAAATGCGCCTGCTACTAACATTCCTTTTTTCATGGCTCGGTTTTAATTTTTGATGATCAAATTTAACAAATGTATTTCATTATAACTATACCTTAAAGACATCTAAAAACAAAAAGCCCCCTACCTGAGGGGGCTAAATTTTTAAAGGTTTATTATTTACTCCTTAACAATCTTTTGAGTCAGGCTTTTTCCCTCTGATTCTATTTTAATAAAATAAATGCCATTCGCGAGGTGTCCCAGATCTAAAACCTGTTTTTGCCCCTTCACTATGTTTCTGACATGAACTTCCTTGCCTAATGCTGTAGTTAATATAATTGTTCCGGACGTCAGACTTGTTTCAATCACCAATTTCTGTGTGGTTGGATTTGGATAAATTTTTACCTGATTTTCGAGAACGTTTTTTCCTATACCCACATTTGCAATGGTAACACAATCACTTGTATCAGAGCAATTATCTATGCTGACAATTACCGCGTAATTACCATTTTTTGGTGCGGTAAAAACCTGAGCTGTCTGCCCCGGAACTACACTGTTATTGTTATCGCAGTCTATCCACTGGTAAGTGGCGCCAACGGCATTTGAACTCACATTGAATCCGTTATCAGAAAGAGTAATGTCTATTGGTGAATCTACCGTAATATCTGTTATCAATAAACTATCGCAACCGTTATAGCGGGTTAACACATTGCTATAAGTACCGCTTGTGCTGTAAGTACTGTTACCAATATTTATTTTCTGTCCATAACACAAATTTAGGGTTTGACTCGCTGAAACGGAAGCGTTGAGTGCTACAGCAAGAGTTGCCATTTGTGAAGCACCGCAAGAATTAACGGCAGTAACTGAAAGAGTTCCTGGTGCACCATTTATTGAAACTTGAAGTGTGTTGCTGCCAGAAGATCCCGTCCATCCGTTTGGCAGTGTCCAGTTATACGAACTAGCACCCGCAACCGGTGAAACACTAAAAGTGGCAGAGCCACCCTGACAGGCAAGGGTACTTCCCAACAAGGCTGTGGGTGCAGCGGGAATACCTATCACTGAAATGGTGATTGCAGAACAAGATCCTGTTGCAGCGCAGCCTCCTTCACCTCTCACGTAATAGGTTGTAGTAACAGAAGGAGACACCACCACGCTATTTCCTGTAGCCTGCAGAGTTGATCCACAAGCGCCTCTGTACCATTTCCAACCGGAAGCATCGTTCAGAGAACCGTTAGCGGTTAAAGTAAGATTGCCATTGGCACAAACGGTAGCCGTGTTCGCTAACAGGCCTGGCGCCGCTGACTGAATACAGGAATCGCGGGTTATGGTAAACTGTGTATTAAAATAGGAGACAGCAGATCCTGAATAGGATACTACTCCATTCGTTCCGCTACTTACTGCATAAGCACTGTCAATTTTTGTCCAGGCCGAGGCCAGAAAGCCTCCTGTGGGCCTGTTAAACAATTTAAATTTACGTGGAGACAGCGCCTGGTTCGTGCTGACGCTGCCATAACCCGTCATGGTCATGGAAGAAACGGAGGCAAATGCATTTGTGGTACCATAGTTATTAATGATCCAGTATTTCTTGGCTGTATTGGCAAAGGTTCTGTTGGTTGGAACCGAATCTGGCTGCAGGTTCAGCCGCGTCACACAAATCTCTCCATTTGGTAGTGTGCCAACGGGAAAGGTCATACTCAAACCTTCGTTTGGAAAGTTTTTTAGTCCGAAAGAGGTGATCGTCATACGGTCACTGTTACCGCTTCCCACAGGCGCAGTAGAGAGCACGTGGGCTGCTGAACCGTTCAAAATTCCATTCACGGTTCCTGCCCTGTCGTAAATTCCCTGCCCAATTTCATTGAATTGGTAGTAGGATTTCAAAGAAGGATCAACCGTAGTATGATTTCGTGTTAAATGCATCAACT
>CAZMHW010000069.1:0-3731 GCA_964566105.1 uncultured Akkermansia sp. | reverse complement strand
ACATAGTGCGTGTGGCGTTATTTCTGTCGTTGCCTAAATTAAAACCATTGGTAAAATTAATGGCTGTATTCGCCACGTTATTAACATATGGAACTCCATTTACATATATGGTGGATGCACTGGCAGATGTCACCAGGGCTACATGTACCCAGGTATTCATAGCAATGGTGGGGCCACCGGCATAATTGTATGTGCTGGCCAATCCGTTGTAATGATAACCGATCTGATTCCCATTTCTGAAATTAAGTCCGGTAGCAGTGCCATTGTCAGAAAAGACAATTCCCGCAAAAGAAGATTGCGTCGCGTCTATCTTAATCCAGGCTGATATGGTAATGGAGTTTGTATTTCCTAAAGCAATTGGTGGTGTGGTAGCATAATTAGAAAGTCCGTTTACGAAAATAGCCTGACCAGGAACGGTATCTGTATTACAAGGAATAACCTGAATATATTTGCTCACACTTTTTGTAGAAATGTTGTTGAGCGCATCTTTAATGGTGAGAGAAATGGTATACGTTCCGGAGGAGGTGTAGGAAACACTGGCTGAGGAAGTAAAGGCCGTAGCGGGAGAGCCTCCCGGAAAATTCCAGGTATAGGTAATTGGTCCGCTGTTTACACCCACCGAACCGTCCATTACCTGAATAGTAGGTGTAGCACAGGTTATTGTGGTATCACTTTTAAAGATAATGGCAGCGTTGTAGGCTCTCACATTGTCAAAAGCCGTTTCCCAAATGGCACGGCCAAAAGACGCGTAGCGGATACGCGCCTGGTTGGTACCATCGTCGTACATGGAGAAACCTGTAGGACCTCTGCGTGAAGGTAAATTGGTGCTATAAATCGTCCAGGTATTTTGACCCGATTTTTTATAATACACGGCGTTATTGGTGGCAATAAACACAAGTTCCTGCGAACCATCGTATTCTTCGGAGAGGATGCGGCGGTGGTTTACATTTGGTAAATTGTAGGTCACATTAGTCCAGCTTCCTCCCGCGTTTGTGGAGCGGTAAACCGAGTTGTTGGCGTGAACATAAAGAATGTCGGCGTTATTAGCCATACTTGCTATACTACCAATATTGCTGGCGCTTCCTGGTAAAGTTGAAACCGAAAAACTAGGTACACCCGAAAGGGCGTCGTTAGACACAAAAAGAGCACCGCTGCTCACTAACACATAAAGCCGGTTAGGGTTCGCAACACAACTGTGTACTGCCCGAATGGTTTGCGTAAAATTGGTCAGTGCTGACCAGGTAGGTGCAGAAGCGGAGAGATTGGTTGTTTTATACACTTCAGTAAACCCCATAAAGCCAAGGTTTGGATTTGTATGGTTAAAGCCAAAAGCGTTCCAGTTAGTGGTGGGAAGATTGTAGGTACTATTTGCTCCCGTGTGATTTATCTGTCGGTTAGTACCATCAAAATAAATATTACCGTTATAATCAAACTGTCGTTTAGCATAATCATCCCCTCCTCCATTCGTATACCAGCCTACCGAATTAGCATAGAGCCGTCCATTATCCTGGGTTCCTATACTCACAAAATCTTTTTTGGTGAGACTGCTGACTCCTGTTTCATTTCCAATTTCATAGGCATAAAGTCCGTCACTTTTGGTTGACCAGGAAACACCGCCATCTGTGCTCAACCACACACCACCATCATTGCAACTGTACAACTTACTGTTGTCAAAAGGAGCCTTTTGAATCTGATGCATATCTGTATGCACCGTATTGGCCCAGAAGGTTTGCATGGTCCAGGTAGCGCCGCTATCAGCAGAGAACCATGTATTGTGCGCCTGTAACCAGACTTTAGCCGGATCTACCAGATCTACGGTAATCGCATTGTTGTAATTTCCCTGTCCACTGGAAGTGACCGTGTTTGAATAATAGGTCAGAAAGGGAGCTCCCCCACTTTTTTTCACATGAAAATTAAGACCCGCATCGTTGGATTTATGCACTATCCCTCCGTCTCCTATCACTTCAAAATAAACCACGTTCGGATCTGACGGGGTAACAGCTATCCTGGCGCCTGCGGTTACCACAGTGTTAGAAGTAACAATGCCACTGGTAATCTGAGTCCATGTACTGCCGTAATTGGTAGAGCGAAATAATTTTGGAACATTTTCGTGTGTTGTTGCATAAATGATCTGAGAACTCGGTGTGGCATTTGCCTTCATATCGCAGAAAGGCAGATTGGTTGCCGTTGTCGCAGTCCAACTAAGACCTGAGTTGCTGGATTTATATATCCCTTTATTAGTAGCTGCCAGAAATTCTGCAGAGTTCGTTGGATTTTGCAGCATCTCTATAACCAAACAATTGGTTAAAGAAGTAGCGCTAAAACTCGCACCACCATTCGTCGATTTCAAAATACCAATCCCGTTTGAATAATAGTTTGCGTCTCCTGTTCCCAAATACATGATCTGATCATTGGTATAATCCACACAAATAGCAGCACAGGCTGTTGTCAGAGTTTCTGTTCCGGGAGCTACTGTCCAGCTTGTTCCGGAGTTATTCGTCATAAACAAACCTCCTTCACCGGTCACACAATAAAATTTAGCCGTGTTAGTAGCATGAAATTTCATCTGAGAAATCCGGGCAATCCCATTGATCTGTCCCGATACATTGGTTGGAAAATTGGTTCCGCCGATAACGGGCGTCCAGTTAGCCAGTTGCGCATAGAATGCAGAAGATGTAAAAACAATAAAAACGCAAATCAGTTTCATTAAACTTTTCATAATCGTGGTCTTATTTTTTACCGTTTTTAATTTCTATTTCGCGTAATTCTTTTTGTTGTTTGTCGATCAAGGACTGGCGTTCCTGTTCGGAAATAATACTGCCATCCTCTCTTACCCAGGGTTTCACCCCCTGCATCCAACCCTTAAAGGCACGCACTTCCGCCGAATAATCTACCCCTTTTTTATTGGAACGCGACCGTCTGCGTTCTTCCCTTTCTCTTTCTTTTTCCGATTCTTTTCCGTCGATCAAACCCACTTCCCGTTCAAAACTCTCGGCCCCCTCCGTTTCAAAGGGTTCTTTCGGCAATACCCTGTCTTTCCAATAAATTCTGAAAGCTTTAATGGTCTCAAAATAATTAGCCTTCGGGTCGTCCATCATCTGGATCCAGAGTGGTTCTTTTTTGTATTTTTTCGGATTGTAAGTATTACCGGTGTTTTGAGCCATGGATATAACGGAACAAAATACAAGTCCGATAAGGCTCGCAGAGATTTTGCGGAAAGAAGACATAATTACTGGTTGTGTGTTTATTTTTATTCTTAAACCCTCATCAGTGCCGGATTTAAGACTTAAATATACTCCAAAACTTCGGATTTAGTAAGACAGGCTTGATAAGTAGAGTCTGAAAGTTGAAAATTAAAGGAAAAAGACCAACCAACAATTTTTGAGCTTTTGTGTTTTCAGGGGTTTCACCGTATCCTACCTGAACTAAACATGAACAAAATTCATAAGGAATGAGAGTCTTACACAAAAATGGAACTTGCTCGGTTATCTTCTCTGCGGGGAATGAGATGCGACGCTTCTTTGACACCCTCACTAAAAATCATGAATCGACGTGTAGGTATATTTTATTCGGTTTGAGATCAGGGATCCTTCTATTATTTTCCCTGACTCACCTTCACTATAATGCAAGTTTTGATTGAAAGCACCATAATATTCTTTTTTTGAAGGGTGCATTGGGGAACAGACGTTGTATACACCAAAATTAATTTTTTGGGTCACAGAAGAGTAGAC
>CAZMHW010000068.1:0-11937 GCA_964566105.1 uncultured Akkermansia sp. | reverse complement strand
TCTGGACTCCTGGTTTATTAAATCCACGGCCATGAAGGACCGGATGATCGAATTGAATAAAACGATCAACTGGAAACCGGAAGCTACCGGTAGCGGACGTTTTGGCAACTGGCTGGAAAACCTGAATGATTGGAATTTATCACGTTCACGCTTTTGGGGAATTCCAATTCCGATCTGGACCAGCGAAGATGGAACGGAACAAATTGTAATAGGAAGCGCGGAAGAATTAAAACACCAAATTGAGAATTCGGTAAAAAAAGGATTCATGCAAACGAATCCACTCGCCAAATTTGTGCCCGGAAATTTCAGCAAAGAAAATTACGAAACGTTCGACCTTCACAAACCTTATGCCGATACGATCGTTCTTGAAAAAAACGATAAAAAATTATTCCGCGAACCGGATCTTATTGACGTGTGGTTCGACAGCGGATCCATGCCATACGCGCAGGTACATTACCCGTTTGAGAATAAAGAATTAATCGACAATAAGAAATTTTTCCCGGCTGATTTTATCGCCGAAGGTGTGGATCAGACCCGCGGTTGGTTCTTTACCCTCCACGCCATAGCTACCATGAATTTTGATTCGGTGGCGTATAAAAATGTTGTTTCAAATGGTCTGGTGCTGGACAAGAACGGTAATAAAATGAGCAAGCGTTTGGGTAACGCGGTAGATCCTTTTGAAACCATTGAGAAATATGGGGCAGATGCGACACGCTGGTACATGATCGCCAACGCTGCACCATGGGATAACTTAAAATTTGACGTAGAAGGCATTGCGGAAGTACAACGTAAATTATTTGGCACCCTCTACAATACCTATGGATTCTACGCGCTCTACGCCAACGTGGATGGCTTTACCATGGGGGAAAAAATTCAGGTACCGGTTGAACAACGTATTGAACTGGATAAGTGGATTATTTCTGAACTGCAAAGTTTAATCGAAGAAGTGACCCTGCGTTATAACGAATTTGAACCGCACAGAGCCGCACGCGCTATTGAGACGTTTGTAGACGAACATTTAAGTAACTGGTACGTACGTTTGAGCCGCCGTCGTTTCTGGAAAGGAGAGATGAGTCAGGATAAAATTGCAGCATACGAAACCCTGTATACCTGTCTTGCTACGGTAACTCAGTTAATGAGTCCTATTGCCCCTTTCTTCGCAGATTGGATGCATCAGAACTTAACCTTGTCCCCATCTTCGGTACACCTGAGCAAATTGGTAGAAGTAAACGTCAACTATCAGGACAAAGCTTTAGAAGAACGTATGGAATTAGCTCAGAAGATTTCTTCTATGGTGCTTTCCATTCGTAAAAAAGAAAATTTAAAAGTACGTCAGCCATTGTTCCGTATTCAGATCCCTATTCTGGACAAAGAATACCAGCAAAAAATAGAATCGGTAAAGGATCTTATTTTAGGTGAGGTAAACGTAAAACAAATTGATTTTGTAAAGGAGGGAGATGCACAGATTGTAAAAAATCTGAAACTTAACTTTAAAACTCTGGGTAAAAAGTGCGGTCCGAATATGAAAGCGGTGCAGGCATTTGCAAATGAAAACGCCGCAAAAATTATCTCGGGAATAGAAAAAGAAGGAAAATACAAGGTGGTACTTAAAGACGCTGAAATTGTGCTGGAGACAGAGGATGTGGAGATTATTCCGGTGGATATGCCAGGTTGGAAGGTTGCCAACAGCGGTTCCTTAACGGTGGCTCTGGATGTAAATCTCACCGAAGAGCTTAAAAACGAAGGATTGGCGCGGGAAGTAGTGAATCGTATCCAGAATTTACGGAAGGATAAAGGATTTGAGGTAACGGATAAAATTTTGGTTAAAATTCAGCAAAATTCCGATTTGGATAACGCTATTAAAAACAATTTAAGTTATATTTGTTCTGAAACTTTAACGAGCGATTTGCAGTTGGTTCAAACTATAGTCTCTAACAACGCAACGGTTATTGAAGTAGACGAGTTAATTAGTACTTTAATATCAATTGAAAAATTAAATTAGTATGGCTAAAAAGAAAGACACTAAAAAAGCGGACAAAAAAGCCAAACCTGCTGCAAAAAAGCCTGTAAAGAAGGTAAGTAAGCCTGCTCCCAAAAAAGCTGCGCCAAAGCCTGCCAAAAAAGTAAATAAACCTGCCCTTAAAAAAGCAGCCAAACCAGCTAAACCGATTAAAGCGGTAGCAAAAAAAGTAGAGAAAAAAATGACGAAGCCGGTTGCTAAGACTAACGTAAAGAAAAAAGAAGAGCCTAAAAAGGCCGCAAAACCTGTAACTAAAGAAGTTGCTAAATCCGGTAAAAAACCAGCCGGTAAACCAATCGAAGCCATTGCCAAAAAAGGCAAAGCCGCAAAAGCTGCTAAAGTGTCCTCAAAAAAGAAAGGTAAAAAAGGAGACGATGACGAAGAAGATGACGATCTTCCTGAAGAAGAAGAGGAAGACGATGATTCGGACGTGGTTGTAAAAGACGACTACGAAAAAAACGATGATGACGATGTGGCTATCGATGGAGCTCTGGATGAAGCCGGAA
Source organism: uncultured Akkermansia sp. (assembly GCA_964566105.1). GTDB lineage: Bacteria > Bacteroidota > Bacteroidia > B-17B0 > Aurantibacillaceae > Aurantibacillus. The sequence goes on along the minus strand of CAZMHW010000068.1, from coordinate 9,411 downwards.
TGATAGACCTTGAAGGAGTAAGTGCTCCGGATATTGACGATGATGAAGATGAAATTCCTGAAAAACGTGGCCGTGGCCGCAGAAAAAAGAACGAAGGAAAATCAAGTGGTGGAAGTATGGAAGCGTATATTCGTAACCGTCCTCTGCAAATCGACATCAACAAGCCTTTAATAAAAAAAGGAAACGCACCTGCTCCAAAACCTTTTGTGAATACCGAAGACAAACGGACACGTTATTCAGATAAGGAACTGGCGGAGTTTAAAGAGTTAATCCTCGAAAAACTAAAAGAAGCGCAAACCGATTACGATCTGTTGAAACAAACATTGAGTAATGAAGATAATCACGGAACAGATGATACGTCACCTTCCTTTAAATTACTGGAAGACGGAAGTGATGTGATGAGCAAGGAAGAAACAGCTCAGCTGGCATCCCGTCAGGAAAAATACATTGTAAACCTGAAAAATGCATTGGTACGTATTGAAAACAAAGCCTACGGTATTTGCAGGGTAACTGGTAAACTGATCCCGAAAGAACGTTTGCGCTCTGTTCCACACGCTACGCTTGGAATAGATGCAAAATTGGGTCAATCCTAAGAATTTAAACAATCATTTAAAATTGCCTTTCTAGTAATGGGAAGGCAATTTTTTTAACTAACAACCGCTGCTGCGCGATAAATAGTTCGGTAAAATATCAAGGCTAAAATCTCTATCTTTACACACTTAAAACTACATGCTCAAACGCTATAAAATACCACTGCTCACAGTCTTTCTTGTATTGCTCGTTGACCAGTTTATAAAGCTCTATATTAAATTGCATTACCCTTTGGGCGAGGTAGGCAGATTGACAGACTGGTGTATTATTCATTTTACCGAAAATCCGGGGATGGCATTTGGTTTTGAATTTGGCGGAGAACTCGGAAAGCTCGCGCTCAGTGTGTTTCGTGTGCTGGCGTGTATTGGCGGTGCCTTTTATATTCGCCACATCATCCTGCAAAAAGAACACCCGGGTTTTATTTTTTCAGTTTCACTGATTTTGGCAGGTGCTATGGGCAATATACTCGACAGTGCTTTTTACGGACTCATCTTCGACAGAGGAACCACGTTGAATCCCGATTTTCAGGAATACATTCCTTACGATGGAATTGCTTCCCTCACCAAACACGGCTATGCCAAAAGCATGTATGGCTGCGTGGTGGATATGTTTTACTTTCCAATGTTTAACGGACATTTCCCTGATTGGTTCCCGATCTGGGGTGGAGAGGATTTTCAATTCTTCAGGCCTATTTTTAATTTTGCGGACGCTTCCATTTCTGCCGGTGTAGTGATCATTATTTTATTCCAAAAACGCTTTTCAAAAAAGGATCTTCCAAATGTGACTGCAGAAACTGTTTCACAGGAAACTCCAACAAATTCAGCCAACGATCTGAACACTCATCAAAGTTAACTGTTGTTAGTCCATGAAAAAAGCCGTTTTACTAATTAACCTGGGTACACCGGATGCGCCCACCCCTTCTAAAGTGGGCAAATACCTTACACAGTTTTTAAACGACAGAAGGGTAATCGACATTAATCCGATCGGGCGTTTTATTTTGGTGAATTTAATTATCGTTCCTTTTAGAAGCTTTAAATCTTCTAAATTATATCAGGCCATCTGGACAAAGGAAGGATCTCCCTTGTTACTAAATAGTATTGAACTGAAGAAAAAACTGCAGCAAAAACTGGGCGAAGATTATGCCGTAGAGCTTGCCATGCGTTATCAAAAACCGAGCATAAAAGAGGCACTTGAAAACTTGAGAAAACAAAGTCCTGAAAAAATCCATATTCTACCTTTGTACCCACAGCACGCGAGTTCCAGCACGGGGAGTACCATTGAAGAGGTGTTAAGGCAGATCAAGGGCTGGGAGGTGATTCCGAATCTGAATATTATCAGTAAATTCTATGATCACCCTAAATTTATTGAAGCTTTGGTAAACGAAGCAAAAAAACACGATGTCAGTCAATACGACCATGTGCTGTTCAGTTACCATGGTTTACCTGAAAGACAAATACGTAAAGCATCCGTTCATTACGGAGGCAATTCGTGTGAGATGGGATCCTGCTGTAACAGCATTACACAGAAAAATCAATTTTGTTACAGAGCCAATTGTTTTGAGACCACCCGACAATTAGTAAAAGCATTAAACATTTCCGAAGATAAATACACCACTGCTTTTCAGAGCAGGTTAGACAACAAGTGGCTGCAACCCTTCAGCGATAAAGTGGTTGCCGGACTCGCAGAAAAAGGCGCGAAAAAGCTGTTGGTGTTTTCACCTGCTTTTGTGGCCGATTGTTTAGAAACCATCTATGAAATTGGCACCGAATACGAAGAAATCTTTAAACACAAAGGAGGAGAGAAAATCACTCTGGTAAACAGTTTAAATTCCAATGACGATTGGGTAGAGGCAGTGAAAGAGATTTTAATCGCTTAGATTTAATTTTAGACTGTTGAGATAGGTTTATCGTCTGTAAGACGTGTGTCTAAGGCATCCCGTAACCCGTTGCCCACCATCATAAACGACAGCACTAAGATCATAATGGCAATGCCCGGAGTAAAAGCCAGATAGGCCTTATCCATTAAAATATAACCATGATGCGCGTTGATCATCTCTCCCCAGGACGGGACTGGAGGCTGCGCACCAATGCCTAAAAAACTTAGCCCGGCTTCCGTTAAGATGGCGCTTGCAAAATTACTGGCTGCCATTACCACTACCGGACCCATCACGTTTGGTAAAATATGACGAAAAATGATTCGTCCATTTTTGTAACCAAGTGCGCGTCCTGCTTCTACAAATTCTTTTTCGCGAATACTTAAAATCTGACCACGTACAATTCGGGCTACATCCACCCACATGGTTAAACCAACTGCAATAAATACCTGAGTGATTCCTTTGCCGAGTACCAGGGTGATGGCAATAACAAGCAGCAGGGTAGGAATACTCCACACCACGTTAATGAGCCAGGAAATGGCGGTGTCCGTGGCGCCCCTGAAATAACCGGCCAAAGAGCCTAATAGAATGCCAATAAAAATGGAAATGATCACGGAAATTAAACCCACCGCTAAACTAATACGGGTGCCAATTAATAAACGACTCAGGAGATCGCGGCCCAGTAGGTCGGTACCAAGGGGGTATTTTTTGGAAACGATGTTTTTCTCTTTCAGTTCGTTTTGTAAATCACTCACCGGTCTTGTGATACGAGTTGGGTTATTTAGCTCGTAAAAACTAAGTTCGTTCTTTAGCGAATCGTAAACTATTTTTTGTTTGGTATCAATGGCGTAAAGCACTTCCGCAATATTAAAAGTATTCAAAGAACCTTTGTTGGGATGATTCCCTGTATATTCCTCTACAATAACATCGGGCCCTTTAAACTGGTAGGAATTTAACGTATAAGCGGCAAAAGGATCGTTACGGCCAAAAAGCATAAGACTCAAAAGACCTGGCTCTTTTTTTTCTTCGTTGCGTTTAACCAACAAAAACTGTAGTTGAAAGCCTGGACTTTTAATGTGTAGTTCTGGTTTTTGATCGTTGGCGTAAGGCGTTTTATCGGGGGTAATTAAATAACCCAGAATGGAAATGATACAGGAGGCTGCAATCACAATGAGTCCGGTCATGGCCAGCTTGTTACGTTTAAAACGCCGCCAGGTAATGGCGCTAAGCGATTCGGATTCGAAGTCTATTGCTTTCTTTTTAAAAAACACGAATAATTATTTCCAATCTGGTTTTACAAAAAGAGAAGACGCTCCTACAATGCAGGCGTAAATGGGATAGATACAACCTACAGGTAAACTATACCAAAGAATGCCTTTGTTTTTTATAAAACCTGAAGCTAAAAATAACAACAAATTGTCAATTAACAATTTAAAAACAATAAACAGAAGACAGGCTTCTTTGTAACCCGGCATGTAAATGCAGGCAAAACAAACAAGCCAGGCAAGATTTACAAAAACGCTTAGTACTGAAAGTGTGAAGTTTAGTTTATTGGTGTTGGTTTTAAATTTAGACGCCCAGCGTATTTTTTGGTGCAGAAGGGTTTTGAAAGAGTAGCAGGGGTAGGTATAAACCAGGGCCTCTGGTGCTTTGAGGTAATGAATACGGGAACCTTCCACCTTCTTTGCGTCTTCCAGAAAAAAGATGTCGTCACCCGAGGCAATGTTTATGTGAGAAGAATAACCACCTGTTTTTTTAAACAGCGTTTTGGTAAAAATAAGATTGGCGCCATTACATAAAAAGGGTTTTTTAAAATAAGCAGCTCCGCTACCGAGCACGGTGAGTACGTTGTTCTCAATAGCCTGTAAGGCCCATAACAATCCGGAGTTATTAGCTATCGCAACCGGGGCGATGATAAGATCGGAGTTATTTTGCTGGTAAAAATCTGAAATGCTCTGGAGCCATTTTGACGAAAGGGTGAAGGTGTCGGCATCACGCATCACTATGAGTTCATTTACAGCAAATGGCATCGCAGAAGTGATGCTTTCCTTTTTTCCTTTCTGTTCGGCATTGCTGATGATTTTGTAGTTAAGGCCTGATTTGCGCAGAATGGCCTCCGCGCGTGAAACCGTTTGATCGTGACTGGCGTCGTTTATAAGAAGTAACTGGACCTTGCTCAGCGCGTAATCTTGTTTTAAGAGAGAGTTGAGACAGATACTGATGTTTTTTTCTTCATTTCGGGCGCACATAATAATGGTGAGCGGAACCTGAAGTTTTTTTTCTTTTGATTTAAAATACCGGCTGCGCAGAAATCCAACAGCCAGCCAAAGCAACAGCAAGGTGTAGAGAAACAACAGTATAAAAAGACTATACATTACCAGATTCATGTTTGGTTTTGAATAGCTTGAAGTTAAAGTTTTGTCTCCATAAAACGATGTAACCAAAAATGCTGGGAATAATGATGTTAACGATCCAGATTAGGAGTGAAGAAAGAGCCAGGGCGGGAGCGCTGATCCCCGAATCTTTAAATACAACTAAGGCTACCGCGGCCCGGATAGCGGCCTCCAGTACACTTATCATGGGAATGGTGGTGGTGATTAAAAAATACAGGGCTATTCCCGGAAAAATTGCCGAAGAAATATTTTTGTCAAATAAAAAAATAAGTAATAGAAATTGCAGAAAAAAAACGGAGTAGCGTAAAGCGGAAAACCCAAAAAGCTTCAATAAAGAACTTACAGAAAATTTGTAATTAAAATCTTCGACCTTACTTTCTTTGCTTATTTTTTTAGAAATAAAATTGAGTAAAAAATTTATTTTATAAATGCTGAGTACGAGCAGGCAGAGTAGCACAACACCAATAATACTGGTGGTATAGGTCATCCATACCGAGTCCCCTCCAAAATCATTTAAAGTGAATAATAAGGCAATGAAGCCGCTAATAATGGTCATGGACAATTGAAACATTCCCCCCACAAAATGCAACACCGTAATTTTTGGACGGTTCTCGATTTTAAAAAAAATAATTTTCGCCAGAAATTCAGTGGCCCGTCCGGGTGCCAGGTTGCCCACGCATACACCGCTGTAAACCGACTTGCTGGCTGTTTTATAACTTATCCATTGTATGGGAGCTGTAATCAGTTTCCACTTATACGCTTCAATTCCCCAATTAACAGGAATAAGGAGCAGGCAAAGGCTAAAACAAAAAATGCCATGGAGCGAAAGCGCTGAAGCCGAAAGCAGATCGATTTTTTCGGGAGTAAAATCACTTTTTAAGCGGATGTAGATGAGCGAAAAACTGCCAACACCTATTAAAAGTTTTATAAGTATGGAAAGTATTTTTTTTCGCTTTTGCAATTATGGGCTAAATTTACAGTTTATACCCCATACACAATGCGTCTGTTAATTAATTCATCAACAGGCGAAGTGCGGGTTAAATTTGAATCATGGCTGTAAACGACAGAATCATACTTGGAATAGATCCCGGAACCATTATTATGGGTTATGGCCTCCTCCATGTAAAGAATAATGTGTTAACGCCAATAGGGATTGGAGTCATTAAATTGGATAAATACGACGATCACGCTATCCGCCTGAAAAAGATCTTTGAACGTACGGTAAGTATTATTGAAGAGTTTAAACCAGATGAGTTGGCTATTGAAGCTCCTTTTTTTGGGAAAAATGTGCAGTCCATGTTGAAGCTGGGAAGGGCCCAGGGGGTGGCTATTGCCGCTGCTTTAAGCAAAAATTTACCCATCACGGAATATTCTCCCAAAAAAATAAAAATGAGCATAACCGGTAATGGTAACGCAAGTAAGGAACAAGTAGCAGCGATGTTATCACAAATTCTGGGTTTAAAAAACGATCACGATTACCTTGATGCTACCGACGCTTTGGGAGCCGCGCTCTGCCATTATTATCAAAATAAAAAGACTGTAGGTACAGGCAAATCGTATTCGGGATGGAAAGCTTTTCTGAGTGATAATCCCAAGAGGAAAGTCTAGTGAGGTGTGAGCTTAAGGGTTTGTAAATGGACTTACGCCAGCTTACTTTTTTAATGAGTTCAGTTTTTTATACCCCACCAGTTGATCGTAGTAAGTGCCGAATTTACGGTGATATACAAAAATGCAGTAATCGTTTTCGGTATCCCAGTAATTGCCTTCCATAACTGTTTCGTCACCGCTTGTTTTGGTGTCGTTGCTCAACACATACATATAATTGTAATAACCTTGTTTTAAATGGAGTGTGGTTTCATAGCCCATGCGTTTATAATTATAGGTCATGCGGCTTAGTTTGTTCATGCGCCAGTCGGTGAGTTTCCCCATTACGTAAAAGTTCCCTTTAGCTTCGGGGTTTGGGTAAGGCATAAAAAATTCCACGTAAACATAGTCGGCCTCTACATCCATGTTCCCGGCTGTTTCGCGGTTACGAATGAGGTAGTTACCATTAAAATCGTTATAAAAAAGATAGGGCTTACTGGCGCGGGATTCGTCCGGGTAAAGCACAGCGTGGCTTTTGTAGGCCTCGTCTTTATAGATGTTTTTTACTTTCTCGGTCAGGAAACGCAGACTTCTCAAGTCAAAATAACGAAATTCATTTCCACCGTTAAAGGTACTGGCATCGTCCAGAGAGTAAACAAACTGGTTGCCGTTCATAAAGGTAGGCTTGATATCGGTAACTGCATTATCCCAGCGGTTGTTTTGTGTAAGCACCACTTTCATGTCTTTGTAAGGATTGTTGAGATCGTAACCCGAACTGGAAATGGTGAAGTCGATGTGTTGTTTGCTGAACTGATCTCCCCCGCCAATAGGTTGCCGGAAGGTGGCGGCAAGGGATACTTTATCGTCGTAAACCATAAAACGCCGGCTCAATACCAGATCCTGCGTGTTGCCATTAAGATAAACGTATAAAATGTAGTTGCCGCTTTTTGTGAATTGGGTATTTTGTTGGTTGCCCACCTGAGGAAATACAATGGAATAGTGGGTGTATTTTTGTACGGTATTTTGCGCAAAACCAAAATTAAGAATGTTGAGATCGTAAAAGCCGTTGAGGTATTCGCTAACCATTAAGTTACTTGGAGTCCAGTCGGCATTGCAGTGAATAAAACTAAGGGTGTATTGTTTTTTGTCACCATCCAGATCGTCAAAACTTAATTCCAGTTGATCGTTATTGTTGAGTCCGATAATGGGGGCAGCGTAATCCCAGCTTATTTCGTGAAACTGCACGGTTCTGATGCCTGGTTTGTAAACGTAATCGTCGTATTTTAATACGTTGTCGTTTACATAGTCGTCTTCCTGATCGTTAGTTTGGGATTTTATGAAAAGAGAGCAGCAGAAAAAGGCAAGTAAATAGTATTTAGTCAGCATAGATTCAAAGATAAGTAAAAAGACAATGCACTAAAAGTAAAGACCTGGCCTATGAACTAAACGTAAAATCTTCGCAAATATTGCTTTTAAACGGCTGTGATGTAAACAGACTATTTGTTTTTAACCGGGAAGAGCTGCACTTTGCTTTCCTGTTTTTTGAGGAGGCGTTGGATGTTTTTGCGGTGTGTGATGATAAGGAGAACAGACACCACGATGGAGAAAACCATCAGGATAGGATTGGTATTACCGAGTACCACGTTCAGAATAACAGGAAAACAAACTCCCGCGATCATGGAAGAGAGGGAAACAATACGGGTGGAAAGCAATACCAGGAGGAAAACAAGAAGGGAAAGAGAACAGGAAAGCGGAACAATGCAGATAACCACTCCTAAAATGGTAGCCACCCCTTTACCACCCCTGAATCCGGCAAATACCGGAAAAATATGTCCAACCAGAGCTACTACTCCAAGACCCAGCTGAAGATCAATAAATTCGTTGCTGTGCGTATCGAACCCACTAAAAAAGTAAAGGGACACGGCCAGTGTGCCTTTAAGAATGTCGAAAATGAGAACAGGAATCCCTGCTTTTTTACCTAAAACCCGGAAGGTATTGGTAGCTCCGGCGTTACCGCTACCGAATTCGCGGACGTCGATATTATAAAAAGCTTTACCTATCCAAACGGAGGTAGGAATTGATCCTAACAAATACGCGATAAGGACGAATACTGCTATCAATGTTTCTTAAACGTTAAATTAGTATTAGCAAAACTAACAATTATTTTAAAGAAAAAAAGCACTTAAAACTTTTTTAGTAAAAGTTTAAGTGCTTTAAAATCAATTATTTAAATCTTAGTAAGCTCCTTTTAACTTAACGCCTTGTTCTAATTTTTGTAAGGCGGTAATATAAGCACCGATACGCATGCTGGTTTTAAAATGGGAGGCATTGTGCCAAACGGCTTCAAAAGCGATCTCCATTTTAAGGTCATGTCTTTCGTTTACTTCTTCTTCTGTCCAGTAATAACCGGCTTTGTTCTGAACCCACTCAAAATAGCTCACGGTAACACCACCTGAGTTAGCCAGGATATCCGGTACACAAATGATTTTTTTCTCGTTCAGGATAGGATCAGCTTCAGGGGTAGTAGGGCCATTAGCGCCTTCTACGATTAATTTAGCCTGAATTTTAGGGGCATTGGTTTCGTTAATTACGTTTTGTAAAGCGGCAGGAACCAACACATCACATTTACTGATCAGTAATTCAGAGTTTTTAATTTCGGTCGCACCAGGGAATCCTTTTAAATTTCTGTCGTGTTTAGCGGCGAAATCAATTGCAGCCATCACGTCGATTCCTTTTTCATTATAATAAGAGGCGCTGTGATCGCCAATACCTACAATTTTAACTCCTTTTTCAGCCAGTAAACGGGCAGCGTGTGAACCTACGTTACCAAAACCCTGAACAACAGCGGTAACTTCTTTAGGATTCATTCCCATTTTTTTGAGAGCGGCCAAAGTATTTACCATAACACCACGTCCTGTTGCAGCATCTCTTCCAAGAGAACCACCCACAGCAATTGGTTTACCGGTAATT
>CAZMHW010000067.1:0-11950 GCA_964566105.1 uncultured Akkermansia sp. | reverse complement strand
GTATCAGACTGTACTATTACATTGTAATTCTTGTAAGTTGTGCTGATAGAGTTGGTCTTTCGGTTTGGGACATAGTGATGATAGGGGACATTAAAAAAATCACTCCGGAAAATAGGTTCGCTTAATTGAATGGAATGGGATACGGTGGAAGATTTTTTCTTATTTTTTGAATACGACTTTAAAGTTATCTGAATCGGATTGTTTGTTATGGTGCTGTCCAGAACATAATCCGGATTTTTAGCTGTACTTGTGCTTCCGTCGGGGAAAGTCCACTCAAAACTTTCGGCATTGGAAGAGTAGTTCGTTAAATGTATGGTTTCTCCTGCTTGGTAAAAACTTTTGTCACTGCCAAAACTGGCAGAAGGTTCTTTTTTGCAGGCAACGAAGGTGAAAGCAAGGCATAGGCTTAAAAAATAATTGAGAGTTTTCATAGGAAGAGTGTTTGGGTTAAACGTTCGCTCAATTAAAGATAGTAAAAATTCCGGACGGTTTTTCAAAAAACTGTTTCAAAAGGAAAAATGCGTGCCAGACAGAAACAGTCTGCTTTTGCCTCTTACTTGAGATGTTTAATGCGGAGTTGATCTCCTGTGTAAAGGGAATCGTAGGGTAATTTAAGGCTGTCCTTTCCGGTAATTATAAAAAGATAGGGGTATTTTTCTTTTCCCTTAAAAAAGCGCTCCGAAGTCAAAAATTGAAATTGAGCTCCGGGTATTTCCCGTTGATAATAGTTCAGGCTACTTTCGTTTAGAATAAGATAGCCTTTGTCTCTCAGGGCAATACTTAGATTTCCTTTTTTCGTTTTTTTATTCAGGTACGCATGCAATTCTATCACGCAGCTTTTACAAGTAATGTCACCGGCTACAATCATGTATTTTGTTTCCTTACTCTGAAAAAAAGGGAGTGAAACCAGAAAGTAAATCAAAATCCTCGCCATTTTTATTTCAATTTAAACTCGATTAGTTTTAAACTCAGTTTATTCCGGTCTTGCGTATCGAAGCCAAAAAAGTGTGTCCCCACTTGAGGAAAAACGTTTGAACTTGAACTCCAAAAAGTATAATACAAAATCCCTTTAGAGCAGCTGTATTTGCTCCCCGGGAAAAAGTGTGGCCAGAGATCCTTCTCGGTAATGGTTTGCTCGGTATTAAAATTTGAGATCTCTTTTACCTGGACCAATTGCCAGCCGTCTTTTTTCCTTTCCCAGACATGGTCGTAAAATAATTGGTTTTTTTGATCTTTTGTTTTGATGCTGTTACGTGTTAATCGTATAAAAATAGTATGGTCATCCACGTAATTTATTAACCAGATTCTGTCTGTGCTGTCTAAATACGCATTCATTTTTTCAAAAAAACTACTTGGATTGGCTGCTGTTTTTTCAAATGGAAAAGCCTCGTTAAACCTGCTTGCACTTGAAACGGTGAAGAACTTGTCCGGTGCCGAAATACTGTCTTTTAACATGTGATTAAAGTCGTATTCGTACAGTTTATAACTAAATGGGTCACAGAGTATATAGCCTTTGCTGGTAAAATCCACAAAACGATTGGGATTAATGTGTGTAACAGAAAGGCAGTTAAAGGGAAGCGGATGTATTCTTTCTTCTCCTGTGGTAAGATTGTATTCAAGAAACCCGGAGGTGATTCTTTCAGGCTGCCTGTAAGAATTGTAGATTTCGTAGAAATAAAGTGTGTTGTTGGTAAAAAAAATAGTTGAACCGTATTTTGACCGGAGTTGAATCTGTTGCTTAAGCTTGAATTTCAGATGTTCGACTTGAAAGAGAAATACAGAACTTCCGTTTTTTATAACAAGGTGATTCCCCGACAAGCAGTGGCTAAAAGATAGCTTGGAATTTATTAACTGGCTTTGTTTTTTCGTCAAATAGGAATTTAAATCGTAGCGTTTGGGTTTCTTCTGCCCAGGTACAAAAACATCTACCAATAGTCCATCGAAAATAAACAGGGTGTCACCACAAAAAACAGGTGGGTTTTTTTTGTAAAAATATTCCTGAAAAGTAACGGATTCGTAGTCAATCGTTTTTTCCCAGACTAAATTTTGTCCATGCACAAATGTGCATAGGAGTAGGGTAAGTGTGATGCCTGTTAGTTTCTTCATAGGTTTAAAAGGGAGGCTCCACAGGTATGAAGCCTCCGTTTAATTTAGTCGTCAGAATTTGTTATGTCCGCATGAAATAGGGTTTTTCCACTGCCATTCGGATCGGGTCTCCAGCTAATCGCTATGTAAATATCGATCACACTATTGTCTGACAAAGTAGACTGATAGTGTTTGGTTTGAGAGCCGGTGGTTACATTATTAGCAATCTGACCAGTCTCGATTTCGAGCATCAGATCGCTTAATTTATTGTCTTCAATTTCTTCAATCTCGCCTTGTCTTACCGTTTTTCCCGCAGACGGACGCAATTTGCATTTCACAAAACCAGGGTCTGTACATTCCAGCACCCACCACTCGGCACCGCCGGAAAAATAACCCATAAAGGTTTGTCTCACGTCGCTGTAATAACCAAAGAGCCCGCCTGACCGGTATATTTCTACAATCCTGTGCGCGGAAGCTGCGTTTACTAATCCAAAGAAACACAGCGCTAATAATACTTTTACTTTCATAATCGTTTTTTTGTTTTTAAAGGTTAATTAACATCTGATGAGCGCTCTCAAATATTGATCTCAAATTTAGAGCCACAACCTTCTTTTGTCAACTACCTGTTCGGGTAGATTATGCGATTTTGAAAATTATTCAAATTGTATTGTTTTTTGTTACACTTTTTAAAATCAGAAAAAATGCTAAATTCTTATGTTCTGTACCAAATGTAATAAAAATATTTAAATTTGTGTATGATTTTGTAATACACTTTTAAAAATCCCAAAAAATCAACTCTTTTTCTAAAATAAAAGTCATGCTCGCTGACGATCATCACCTCTTTCGTGAAATGATCACCAGGTATCTCCACGAAAATTGTGAGCGGGTGAGCATTATCGGTGATGCGGCAAACGGACAGTTACTGCTGGAACTCATGGAAAAAAATCAACCGGACATTGTACTGCTGGATCTGGAAATGCCTGTACTGGACGGACATAAAACACTCTTAAAAATCAAGGAGAGATTTCCAGCCGTACGAACCATTATTCTCAGCACCCACTACAACGAATATTATATGGCGCAGTTGCTGATACTGGGAGCCAATGGTTATCTTTCCAAAACCTGTATGAGCGAAGATCTTGTAAAGACCATTGAAATGGTTCAGGAGCAGGGATTTTATTTTAGCGAGCGCCTTTCCAAAGAAGTAATTTCCTCTTTACTGGAGGATAAAAAACTAGAGTACCTGATCTCGGACCGCATACTGAGTGAAAGAGAAATACAGGTATTAAAGCTCATTTGCAATGGAAAAATTTACAAAGAAGTGGGCGATGTTTTAAATATCAGTCTCGATACCGTGAAATTCCATATCAAAAGCATTTATAAAAAAACTCAGATTAACTCTATTGCCGGTTTGGTAAAGTATGCCATTAAGGTAGGCATTACTACAGTGAATTGATCTGCCGCGACAACATCACACCGGATCTACGTCAATTAAACCCTATACTTTTTCTTTGATTATTAAAGTCCATTCTGTCTGTGAAATCCGTTAATCTGATAGCTATCGGATCTGTGGCGATATGCTTGATTACACCGGATCCACATCAATCGACACCCTGTACCGCCAGTTTTTATAATTGTTCTGAAGGTCGTTCAAAGCCGTAAAAATAATTTGACGGAGATGAGTGGAGCTTTGTTGTTTGGAGGTTTTAATGAGGATGCGTTTGTGATATTGATTTTTTATTTTGGAGATCAGCGGAAATTCAGGTCCCAGGATATTATCTGGGAAATGAGGTTTTAAAAACGCAAACAGTTCGTTGGACAAATGATTTACCTCGTTCACGTCCTTTGAAATTAGGGTAATCTCAAATAAACGGGAGAAGGGTGGGTAATTGTATTGTTGGCGTTCCAGCAACGTTTCTTCAAAAAAAGCGGAGATCGTATTATCGGTAATAAATTTGATCACCTTATGTTCAGGTTGTGTGGTTTGAATAAACACTTTTCCCATCTCGCTACTTCTTCCGGCACGCCCCTTCACCTGCGTGAGCATCTGAAAGGCTTTTTCAAAAGAACGGAAATCCGGGAAATTTAAAAGGGAATCGGCATTTAACACTCCTACTACACTCACATTATTAAAGTCAAGCCCCTTGGTAACCATCTGCGTGCCAATAAGAATATCAATCGCGCCGCCTTCAAAATCATCAATGAGTTGTTTGTAAGCGTATTTGCTGCGGGTGCTGTCCAGGTCCATCCGCGCGATGCGGGCTTTTGGAAAAAGTATTTCTATGTCCTCTTCTATTTTTTCGGTTCCCATGCCTTTGTAGTGCAGTTGATTGCTGCCACAGGCAGAACAGGTTTTGGGCGGGGTTACCGAATAGCCACAGTAATGACAGACCAATTTCTGACTGTGTTTGTGGTAAATAAGCGACACGTCACACTGCACACAGTGAGGTACATGTCCACACTGTTTACATTCGGTGTATGGCGCAAAACCTCGCCGGTTCTGAAAAAGAATGACCTGTTGTTTTTTTGAAAGGGCTTGTTCAATCGATTCAAATAAAGGCGGCGTTAAACTCGCTTTCATTTGATTGCTACTGGTGTAGTGGTTCACGTCACAGACTTCAATCTGCGTGCCACCCCCTTCCACAAACTGAGTGGCAAGTTTTACCAGTTCGTATTTTCCCTGCTGTGCATTAAAATAACTTTCCACCGAAGGAGTGGCACTGCCTAAAAGCACTTTGGCCTGGTGCAAGGTAGAAAGATACATGGCAGCGTCTCTTGCCTGATAACGTGGCGCCGGGTCAAATTGTTTAAAGGAGTTGTCGTGTTCTTCATCCACAATAATTAATCCCAGATTGTGAAAGGGTAAAAACAAACACGAACGCGCACCGAGTATGATTTTGTATTGATTTTTGTGTGAGATCTCATGACCCTCAACCTTAGACTTCTGACTATCGACTATCGACTTCTGACTATCGACTATCGACTTCTGACTATCGACTATCGACTTCCGACTATCGACTATCGACTTCTGACTCAGAACATTATTCCAGATCTCCACCCGTTCATTTTCACTAAAGCGTGAATGATACACCCCCACAATTTCACCAAACACGGCTCTGAGGCGCGTGATGAGTTGCGTGGTAAGGGCTATTTCCGGAATCAAAAAAAGTACGGATTTGTTTTGCGCAAGCGTGTCTTTAATTAACTGAATGTAAATTTCCGTTTTGCCACTCCCAGTAACACCCTGCAATAACACGGGTTTGTTCTTAGCGAACGCAGCTTTTGTTTCTTCGTATGCTTTTTGCTGACCAACGCTTAGTTGTTTATTAACACTTTGACTTTTTTCAAAGAGTAAACGACCCACTTCAAATTCCTGTTCGTGAAGGATGTTTTTTTTAACTAAGCCGGAAATGGCCGCCGTTTCTGATTTTTTGAGGAGTTCCGATTTTTTGATCCAGCCGTTCAGCGAGTCACTTTTTGTTTTTTGCAGGTGTAGAAAATATAAAAGGGCTTCCGCTTGTTTGAAGGCTTTTTTTTCTAAGGTATTTAAAACTTCATGCAGCTGCTGTTCCTGGAGATAAGTCTCGTTGAGTCTTAAAAAAGATTGTAATTTGGGTTTGTATTTGTCCTTAACGTCTTCGTATACAACTACCGCGTTTTTTTTAAGAAGGTTGTTGATGATGGGCTGCACGGATTTTATTTCCAGCAATTCGGAAAGATTCTCAAAACTTAAATTCGGAGTGGCATGCAAAGCGTCAATAATGGTATGTTCACGTTCCGTGAAAAAATGGTGCTCTGTTTCTTCAAAATTGAAGTCCGGATTGAGTTGAATGTGTGAGGTGCTGCTGAGTTTTAAACCTGATGGAAGTGCGGCATTCATCACATCTCCCGGATTAGCGCAGTAATAAAAGGCGATCCAGTCCCAGAACGTAAGTTGTATTTCTGTTACAATGGGTTGATCGTCAAGAATGCCTTCTAGGTATTTGGCTTCGTAATTTTTTGGAGCCAGTTCGTGAATTTTATAAATGATCCCGGTGTAGATTTTTGTTTTTCCAAACTGCACCAACACGCGCTTTCCAATTTGCACCTCTTCGTTTAATTCAGTGGGAACCCTGTAAGTGTATTTGTTGGGAACACTTAGAGGAACGATGACATCTGCAAAATACGTGCTGCGTTGCATTAACTGATAAAATAGGCTAAGATAATTCCACCGGCCATCACGGCTACTTTAGCAATGTTGTAACGGTGCTGGTCGCTGGTCTCAAATAAAATGGCCGTAGAAATGTGTAAGAAGATGCCGATCACCAGCGCGAAAGCAGCCTGACTGTAAAGTTCGTAATTGTGCAGTCCAAAAGATTGAAGGGCGTAACTGCTTAGATAGCCGATGGGGGTCATGACAGAAAACAACAGAAGCAGGAGCCAGTTTTTACCTTTGCTGTCGTGTTCTTTTAATAAAGAAACAAAAGCGATGGTGATGGGTAAATTGTGAATGGCTAAACCCAACACCAGTTGGTAATTGATGTAGGAGTTTTCCGGCGCGTTTAAATCGTAGATAGGAAGCCCTTCTAAAAAAGAGTGTAGCAGCAGACCAATGATGATGCCATACGGGAGGTGTTTTTTGCAGGTGTTGCTGTGCAGGTGCACGTGCCCGTGTTCAATCCCTGTACTAAAAGTATCAATGAGCAATTGCATGCAAAAACCAAGAACAATAAACAAACCCACCAGTTTGATGTTGCTGTGCGCAAAGGCTTCCGGCAACATGTGCATAATGGAAATGGCAAATAAATACGCAGCACTGAAAGCCAGGATCAAACGCAGACGGGTCTGCTGAATAGAAATGTTAAAGGCAATAGTTCCCGCCAAAAGGATGGGAGCGACTAAAGAAAGTATGGCCAAGAGTGGATTCACAAATTATCTTTTAAAAATAAGAATTAAACGTTCGGAACTTTTTTCGTCAAAAGGTTCGAGCTTGTAATTGCCATAACACGCGTTGAGTTTAAGTCCGGCGCTGGTGGCAAAATCCACAAAATCACTTTTACGTAGTAAAGAAACAGTTTCTTCGAAATAGAAATTTTTTCCGGCGTCGCTGAATTCAATGCGTTTGATAATGGCGTTGTTTACGATCTTCTTTTTTATTTCAAAATGTATATCTCCTCTTTGTTCCAGGTAATCTGTTTTGAAAGAATCGATTATTTTCTGAGAATTAAAAAAATCAATTACCACCACGCCTCCTTCTTTTAATGAAAGCGCTGCGTTTTTAAACACCGAGTAATTATCGCTGAAGTCTTTAAAATACCCAATGCTGGTAAAAAGGTTAAACACAGCGTTAAAATAATTTACTTTAAAGGGCTGACGCATGTCGTGTACAAAAAATTCTAACCGTGGATTGCTTTGTTGAGAGGCCTCGGTGATACTATTCACTGAGAGGTCAGTGCCAATCACATGAAACCCTTTTTTGTGCAGGGCAATAGAATGGCGTCCCTTGCCGCAGGCTAAGTCCCAGATCGTGGAATGCGGCTCCAGATGCAAATTCGAACAGAGCTGATCTATAAAAAAATTAGCCTCGCTGTAATTTCGGTTATTATATAGTAGGTGGTAATAGGGGGAATTAAACCAGTCAACGTACCATTCTGCATTCTCCATGCGCGAATTTACAAAAAATTAAAAACACCGTTCGTTTCAAGGACGGTGATTTCGTAGATTTAGAAGAACGGTATTAAAAAAACTAAAAATTCAGAACGGTAAATAGGAATAATTCTCTGCCCACTGCCCACTACAAACTGCCAACTGCTAACTGCCTGAAGCCTACCCCCAACTGCTTACTGCCAACTGCTCACTGCTCCGACTGCCGACTATAAACTGCCAACTGCTTACTGATAACTGCCCACTGCTACTTCGCCCTTGCCTTCACGTACTGGTGTTTTTCGTATTTTTTACGGCCCACTTTCCAGTCACCCCTGTATTTTGGTCCGCCTACAACCGACGTCTTAATAAATTTTACCTGTTTTTTCTCCACGCCTTTGGCAGCCAGCGAAGAACGGATGAGTTTTTCGAGGTTGGCGCCGCGAATCTGCGCTAATTTGGGGTTTCCACCGCGTGAACGTGATGGCACACGCGAAGCACTGGATTTTATGGTTACGGTTACAACTGGTCTTTGTTTACTCAACTCCACGATATTGTCAATAAAATTGATCCAGGTCTGGTCGTTTTCATTAATGACCTTCCGGCCGTATTTGTAATAGAATTCGTAATCGGTAGCAGGTAGTACTTTTACAGTTTCAGAGGTATGCGATACTGCTGTTTTGGTACTTGCTGACAAAGTGCTGGCTGTGTCTTCAAAGGCAACGAACAAGGTTTTGGTATAGGTTTTTCCCTCCGAGATGGCACCTGTTGTAAATGTTTCTACCTCCGAAATAAAACCGTCCTTATACGCCACTACAAAATATTTTGTTTTGGGAGTTAACTCAATTCCTTTCGCAATCCCTTTGGCATCAGTAGTGGTTTCGTATTTCCCACCCTCGGCATCCGTTAAACTGATACTCGCGTTGGCGGCGGGTTTTTTGGTTTTAGGGTGTTTTACACTTACTTCTAAAACTAATTCCTTGGAAGTGAATTTTTCAGGTCTGCCATCAATGTAGATCACCTGGTTAATGATCTTCGCGGATTTCACACCCATCGTACTGATCTCTACAGTTTCTGATTTTTTAGCTTCCAGCTCTGCGAACAGCACGTATTTTTTCTCTGGTTGTAAAGCAATGTTATCGTATTTTCCTTCGGCGTTCGAATCAAAGAATTGTACCGGACCGCCTTCTTCCTGTAAGGTAATTTTAGCCCCCGCAATTGGTTTTTTATTACGACTGTCTTTAAGTACAATTGTATTCAGCACGATGCTTTTGGAGCTTACTTTTATTTTTCCTAACAAACGCACGGGCTCCAGAGATACTTCGCGTTTAATTTCCTGGTAAGAGACATCATTAGTTACAAATACATCTTCGTTGTAAAATTCTTCACCGGTATCGGTCTGGTAAGAGAAATTGTATTCCTTACCCGGAGGCAAAATGGTAGAAAATGTTCCGTTAACCAGTTTTGGACGGTAAGTACCTATAATTTCATTGGTTTGTTTGTCGGTAACAATAATCTGAATATTATCCGGTAAAGTTTCGCCTTCGGCAGGAATCAACTGCCCCTTAAACAAGGCGAGGTAGGTTTCCTTGGCTTCCGCAATGGAGATCATGTAAAGGTCTTTGTCTCCAAAGCCTCCTGGTTTGGCGGATGAAAAATAACCACGTTTGCCATCGGGTGAGGTTACGTAGAACACATCGTCTTCGGTTGTGTTAATCGGATAACCAATATTGGTAACATTCGAAAATTTGTTGTCCTCATTTAAAGTGGCAAAGAAAATATCGTAACCACCAATAGATTTTGGTCCGTTGGACGCAAAGAAAAAAGTTTGTCCATCGGGGTGAATAAAACCACCATCTTCATCAAACTCGGTATTAATAAGCGGACCCATGTTCAGGGCCTTGCTCCATTTCATGTTGGGTAGTTTGATGCAGCGGTAAATGTCTTTTCCGCCATATCCGCCCGGTCTTTCCGAAGAAAAGAAAAGCACATTGCCATCGGCACTTAAACAGGCGTGTGATTCCTGGAAGGGGGTGTTAACGTTCGAGCCAAACTCCTGGAGCGGGCTCCAGTCTTTCCCGTCAAAAGTTGTGTAATAAATATTTCCATTGCCCTCCGGATTTTTACTGTTGGCATCATTGCGGTAAACAATCAGCGTTTGCCCATCGGGGGTTAAATTAATGGAGGCTTCGTGGCCAATCGTATTCACGTTCAAACTTAAAGGAACGGGTTTGCTCCAGTTGCCTTTATCGTCTTTATAGGAAACAACGATGTCCTCAAAATAATATCCGTTTTCTGTTTTCAGTCCACCGGTAGTATTGGGCCGTTTTGTGGTAAAAATGATCATCCGTTCGTCGGCACTCAACACAGCGCTGTACTCAGGAAAGGGACTGTTTACACTATCGCCCAGATTGGAAATAACCACATTAAGTGGCTGCGTGGCAGCGTCTTTGGCAAGTTTGGAAGTAACGATCTCTTTCTCTACCATTTTCTGGTATTCCTTGTCTTTAGGATCGATGTACTTTTTAAATTCTTCGTAAGTAGCCAGGGCTTCGTCAAATTTATAATTCACATGGAGTGCTTCTCCATAATAGAATAGGGCCAGTGGTGGGGCGGCTTTTTCAGAAGCATCGTCCGTTTTGTAGTTTTTAGAAATGTTTTTAACGGCTTGTTCCAGATAAGGTTCCGCCTTGGTTTTAAAGAGCGGGTTCTGCAAGTAACAAACCCCCACCATGTAATTAATGTTAGCGGATGTGGAGTCTAACTGATAAGCGAGTTCAAAATTGGTTTGGGCTTTGTCGGCATCGCCTTCCAGTAATTGATACGAGCCTTCCAAAAAATAGTCTTTGTAGGTGCCGGGCTTTGTTTGCGCGGAAACCAATAGGGTAAGTGAAATGAAAATAAAACTATAAAAAATTTTCATGCGTGTGTTATTTTAATTTGTCATGCAATAAACCACTGGGCTTTCGCCATACAAAGGCTTATTTGCTGTTAAAAATGTGATGGTGAAGCAAATATAAAATTTAAATCAACAAAACAAAATGTACCCCCAATAAAGTTACTGTACCATCTTATTAACCGTTTTTTGGGTGAATGGGGAGAAGAAATATAGTTTTTTGCCACAGATCCGATAGCTATCGGATTCACCGATTACGCAGACGATACTGATTTTAAAGAAAGTGGATTCCTTCCTTAACTCTCTGCGATCTGCGTCATCTGTGCAGCTTATGTAAGCCTGCAGAAATCCCCAAATCAAACTTAAAATTACCTATCTTTGCGGCCATCAAATTTTAAAATGACTTTTACCGAAGAAATAAAACGCCGCCGCACTTTTGCCATCATTGCCCATCCCGATGCCGGAAAAACTACCCTTACCGAAAAATTACTCCTTTTTGGGGGAGCCATTCAAACGGCTGGGGCTGTAAAATCCAACAAGATTAAAAAGGCAACTACCTCCGATTTTATGGAGATTGAGAAGCAACGTGGAATCTCGGTTTCAACCTCGGTAATGGCTTTTGATTATAAAAACTATAAGGTCAACATTCTCGATACTCCCGGCCACGAAGATTTTGCTGAAGATACATACCGCACACTCAGCGCTGTGGACAGTGTAATCATGGTGATTGACTGTGTAAAAGGGGTAGAACCTCAAACGCGCAAACTACTCGAAGTGTGCCGCATGCGCAACACGCCGGTAATTGTGTTTATTAATAAAATGGACCGGGAAGGTCAAAACCCGTTTGACCTGTTGGACGAAATTGAGAAGGAATTAAAAATAAAAGTACGCCCTATGACCTGGCCAATAGGTATTGGTAAGTCTTTTAAGGGAGTGTATAATCTCACCGAGAGTTCTTTGAATCTTTTTCAGGGAGATAGTAAGACTACAGTGGAAGAGGTGCTTACCATAAAAGACATTAACGACCCGCAGATAGAAAAACGTGTAGGCGTTGATTTCGCAGAACAGTTGCGGGCCGACGTGGATCTGATCGACGGTGTGTATGATAAATTAGACGCGCACAAGTACCTCGAAGGACAGATTAGTCCTGTGTTTTTTGGAAGTGCGGTAAATAATTTCGGGATTCACGAACTCCTCGATTGTTTTGTGGACATAGCGCCTTATCCTAGGGAGCGAGACACCGACGCGGGAACAGTAAAACCGGACGATCAAAAATTCAGTGGGTTCATTTTTAAGATCCATGCTAATCTTGACCCCAAACACCGCGACCGTATTGCTTTTTTACGC
>CAZMHW010000066.1:5321-12059 GCA_964566105.1 uncultured Akkermansia sp. | reverse complement strand
GTAGAGCGGTACTTGGTCCACTTATTCTCCAATGTTCCTTCCGGGATTTTTGAATTTAATTTCGGTGATGAAGCCATATCTGGATATGTTGAATGTTAAATTAGAATGTTGAATTACTTGATGATTCCGAAATGCATGGTTAAAGGCATTAAGGCGAAAATCACGGGAATAATGATAGAAAACCAAAGTCCCACAGATTTAATAAGTGGGGTATATTTTTTGTGATTTAATCCTAGGGTTTGAAAAGCCGATTGAAAGCCATGCATTAAGTGGTAAGCAAGAGAAATCATGGAAAGACAGTAAATAACAACCACCCACAGTTGACTGAATGTTGTTTGCATCACAGCGTACAGGTTTTCATTTCCGTTGGCATCTTCTCCCGGAAGCCCGGTGAAACGCGATTTTACCCAGAAATGAGCCAGGTGAATAATCAAAAAGATCAGTAACAGGGTTCCTAAAAGACCCATGGAACGGCTATACCAGCTGGAATTAGCAGCGCCATTAATTTGGGCATAACCTACCGGTCTTGCTTTTTTGTTTTCCAGTGTAAGCACCAGGGCTTGCACAACGTGTAGAATTAAGCCCGCAAACAGAACCAATTCTCCAAAACGAATAATCCAGTTGTGCGCCATAAAGTCTGCACCAATGTTAAAGGTTAAGCCACCGTCATTAAAGAAAATAAGTGAATTAATGAAACAGTGTACTACTAAAAAGGTGATTAGGAAAAGGCCTGTGAGACCCATAACAACTTTTTTTCCGATAGAGGAAGATAAAAACCCTGATTTTTTACTCATAATACGTTTAGACTAAGATGTGCATGAAAAACTGCATGGCAAATGTATTAAGCAAAACGTTTAGAACCAAGTTTTGTTTGGGGATTGGCCTTAAACAATTACATATTTCGGTCACCCTGCTTTTAGAGCCAGTATTCGAGGGGGGAAAACCTTATTTAGAATAGATTTAAATATTAAAATCTTGGATTTTAGAACTTCGGTGCAACACATCTAACGATCTTTTGAAAGAGTTTAAGATTCGTCTCAGGTAATGTACCGTTTTCGAAAATTGGGTTGATTACTATTGAACAGAGACAAAAATACTGTCTCCACCAACTGGACCGATAAGCATGCATTTGCCGTTAGGGAGATTTACCAGATTGGTGGCACAAGACCCTGGCGTCTTTAACAATGTGTTTTTAGCCAATTGCTCAAGGTCCTCATTCACCTTCATGTACAATATATTTGATAAGCTTTTTGATGTTAGTAATTGCCATCCTGCAAGAGAAATATTTCCCAGTTGATCCTTTTTCATTGTAAAGATTCTGTTTCCCACCTGGTATTCATCGGTAACATAAAATTCTTTGGATAATTTAAAAATGCCGGATGAATCTGTTTTAACAAGATATGGAAAATTGCTATGACTACCGAACAACAAATCACTGTTTGATAACTCCAGAGAGCAATCTGCAGCCCTTGTTACTGGGTAAGATGTCGGTCTGTGCCAAACAACCACGCCAGTTTGATCTGTCTTCAATATGTAACCATAACTGGCTTTTTCGTAACTAGACCAATCACGGTTATAGCTGCAAGTAACCACATATCCTCCGTCTTTTGTCTGGATAAGATCAGAAACCAGATTATCGTTCATATAAACATATTCTTTTCGCCATAAAACATCCCCGTTTGGATTTATTTTGGTCAGGAAAACATCATTTTTAGAAAGCTGGGAATCCAAATTGCAGATTCCTGCAAGCAGTATGTTTCCATCTGAGGTTCGTATCATTCGTTTAACTTCGCCGCCGCCGCATAGCTTTCTCCAAATTATGTCGCCTTTGGAGTCCGTTTTAACAACGAATATTCCATCGACCGAGTTTAACGTATGAAAACCGCAAAAAAACAAATCACCTTGCGAGCCTTCAATCACAGCTATCATTGGGCCAACTTCAGAATAGTTGTACTCCCTTTTCCAAATGATTGTTTTTGAAGGGGTAATCTTAAAAACGGTAACAATTCCAAAATTATGTCTACACGTAAAAACCACGTTGTTGTCTTTGGTTAAGACCGCTGAATTGCCATCAGAACCTAGTATTCCAAAGTACTTGTTAACAACCAACGCATTTTCTTCGCTATTTTTTTGTTGAGAAGACTTTTGTTTCTTGTTACAACTGAAAGTGAAAATGAGCGGAAGCCAAATAAATAAAAGATGTTTTTTCAAAGTAATGGGTTACTATCAAACTCAAATATAGCTATTTAATGAGAAATACAAGGCCGTAATTACTCAGAAAGGACTTTGCTATATTACTGATGAGATTGGGTTTTATGCGGCTAGATCATGGCTCGTTCTTAAAGAGATGGAGAAACTCCCATTTATTCTCTAATTTTAAAAGCGAAAATCCCTGATAGCCGAAGATCCCCTCTAGTTTTCGGCTTTTGAAAGACTCCTGCAACTCATAAAACATAGCCTTTTTCAAATCCCTGGACGCAATGGTTACATGGGGATGAAAACCTCTCAGATCTTCGGCTTCATTAAAAAGCTTTAATTCTTGTTTGGCGTAGGATGTTAACCGCGAATGCAATTCAAAAAGTTGTTCGTTAGGGAGTACATTTACGTAAATTACCCGTGGCTCAAACCAGGCAAAATTTTGCAACTCTATTTTGAAATCAGAATCAAACTTGAAATTTCTCAACTTCTCAATGAGTAGCCCTTCTTTTTCTTCCTTCCATTCAAAAGGCCTGTGCAGGGTAATGTGCGCGGGACTCCTCAACGCTCCTTTAAGTCCGTGACTGGTCAACAGCTCATGCTTGAGAGATTCAATTTCCGTAAAAAATGGCTCGGGAATTACAATGGCAATAAAGTACTTTTTGGCGCTCATTTTAGGGTTTAACATCCATTAAATTATGCTATTTTTGCGGGACAATAAAATTTTATGCAAATTATTATTCCAATGGCGGGCAAAGGTAAACGTATGCGACCACATACGCTAACAACCGCTAAACCATTAATCCCAGTTGCAGGAAAGCCGGTTGTTCAACGTCTTGTTGAGGACATTACCCGCGTATGCGGCCAAAAGGTCAATGAAATAGCTTTTGTGATTGGTCCTGATTTTGGCGCTGAGGTAGAACAAAACCTGATTAAAGTGGCTGAAAGCCAGGGAGCAAAAGGGAGTATTTACTATCAGGAAAAGGCTCTTGGTACGGCTCATGCCATTATGTGTGCCAAAGACGCTATTAAAGGTAAAACCGTGGTGGCATTTGCGGATACACTGTTTAAGGCTGATTTTGTAATGGATACGGAACAGGAAGGCGTAATCTGGGTTCAAAAAATTGAGGATCCGAGTCAATTTGGTGTGGTGAAACTGGATGCCAAAGGGCATATTACTGATTTTGTAGAAAAGCCCACCACTTTTGTAAGTGATCTGGCCATTATTGGCATCTATTATTTTAAGGATGGAGAGTATTTAAAAGCCGAGTTGCAACACTTACTTGACAACAATATTACTGAAAAAGGAGAGTTTCAACTCACCAACGCCCTCGAAAACATGAAGCAAAAAGGAACTAAATTCATGCCAGGGCAGGTAACAGAGTGGTTAGATTGCGGGAATAAGAACGCTACGGTTTATACAAATCAACGGGTGCTTGAATTCGACAAAGGACAAGCGCACCTGAAAGGAAAGAACATAAAAAATAACAACAGCATTGTTATTGAACCCTGCTTTATTGGCGACAATGTGGAGCTCACAAATTCTATCGTAGGACCACATGCCAGCATAGGAGCTAATTCTAAAGTAAATAACAGTATCATACGAAACGCCATTGTGCAAAGCGATGTAAAACTTAACCAGGCAAACATTGAAAACAGCATGTTGGGAATTGGATCGGAAGTAAAAGGTAAAGCCATCGATATCAGCATCAGCGATTACACGCAGCTCATTGTATAGTTTGATAAAACATATCTTTCTTTTTGTCCTGACGCTTGCATTTGTCACAGGCCTGAGTTCGTGTAAAGGAAAAAAAGCAACAGGTAGTTCAGAAAAACATGCCCTGAAAGGGGCAGACATTCCGAATAGCGACCTTAACCAGGCGCGTATTGGGTTTAAATATGTGGATGCCTGCCTCGAGAGGAAAAAGGGAAATCTTCAGGAAGCACTTAAATTATTTGAAGAGTGTCGTAAAATAGATCCGAATGATCCTGCAATACGTTATGAGCTCGGAACGCTTTACAAATTATTGGGTTTTAACGAACAGGCTTTGCTAAATGCAAAATTTTGCGCGGAGGCCGTCCCAAAAAATGAGTGGTATCAACTCCTGCTTATTGATTGTTACAATACAACACGTCAGTACCCCCAGGCAGTTAAGGTCAGGGAAGCGTTAGTTAAAAATTTTCCGGAAAAAAACGATTTCAAAGAAGATCTGGCCATTGAATATGCCGTAATGGGACTTTATGACAAATCTTACAAAGTGTATGATGAATTGGAAAAAACTTACGGATTGAATGAGCAGCTTACACTCAACAAAGTAAAATTACTCAAGAGTCAGAAAAAAACAAAAGAGGCAGAAGCTGAACTAAAAAAGCTATCCGATTCCAATCCGTCTGAAACGCGCTACTACGGCTATTTAGCCGAGTTTTACCTCGAAGCGAATGAGATTGAAAAAGCGAAGGGAATGTTTGACAAGATTCTTGGCGTAGATCCGGATAATGCGGAAGTGCAAGTGGCCTTGCACAATTACTACAGTTCTAAAGGCAATGAAAAGGAAGCATTCGAACATCTTAAAAAAGCGTTTGTAAATCCTGATCTGGATCTGGAGACGAAAACGAATATATTAGGGTCTTTTTATGGAAGGGCCGAAGCCCGTGAACCAAAGGCATATGAGCAGGGCCTCGAGCTTGCAGAAATCATGATGGAGGTTCATCCGGGGGCAACGGAATCGAATGCCTTATATGGCGACTTTCTCAGGCTGGGTAAAAAACCAAAGGAGGCTTCTTTTTATTATTTCAGAGCCGCAAGTACAGAAAAACGGGATTTCAGGATCTGGGATAATTTGCTGTACATGGACTACGAACTCAGGCAATTTGATTCCCTCGAACACCACAGTGCCAGGGCTATTGAGATTTTTCCGAGTCAGCCAAATAACTACAAGTATAATGGCATTGCCAACACCGAATTAAAAAACTATAAAAAGGCAGCCATGGTTTTGAAAGATGGGATGGAATTTGTTATAGACAACTCTCAGAGACTGGATTTTTTGAGTTTAATGGGCGATGCGTACTACTATCTGCAGGATTATGCTAAATCGAATAACGCCTTTGAAGAAGCACTTAAAATAAATTCTGATAATACCTACGTTCTCAACAATTACGCTTACTATTTGTCTTTAAGAGGGGCCGATCTTGAAAAAGCGGAAAGACTCTCCAAAAGGGCAAACGACTTAAGGCCAAATGATAGAAATTACATGGACACTTATGCCTGGATTTTGTACCAACAAAAAAGGTACAAGGAGGCGGAAGAACTTTTAGCGAAAGCAGCAGTTATGGGCCCAAAAAGCCCTACGATTCTGGAACACTATGGGGACGTTTTGTTCAGACTAAATAAGCCTGCAGATGCGCTAAAACAATGGGAGGCGGCAAAACAAAGCGGAGGCAACTCCGCCGAATTGCTTCAAAAAATAAAAACTAAAAAACTAAATGATTAATTTTTTTATCAGACATATTTCTTTACTTATTACACTCACAATTTTTTTATTTGGGCTCAGTTCTTGTAAGCATAAAAAAAAGACTCAAAAAACCGAAACTCCTGTGGCTGTTGAAGACACGCTGATTGGCAAATGCAGGCTTGATTACAAGAGTGCAAAAACGCTCAGCAAACACGTAAAAGAAAACGAGTTTCGTTTTGATTGGGTGAGCGCTAAAGCAAACGTACAATCTCTGGTTGAAGATAAGGAAGAGAATTTTGACATTAAAGTAAGTATACGAAAGGACAGTGCTATGCTGGTTTCCATTCAATACTTATTAGGACTTCAGGTAGCAAAGGTTCTTATTACCAAAGATTCTGTAAAATTTGTTGACTATGTTCACAAGACCTATTTTAAAGGAGATTTTAACTATATCAATGATCTTTTGAATGCCGATCTGGATTTCGATCTCTTGCAGGCAGTACTTTTTGGTAACAGTGCAGATTTTCAGGACGATGACGCAAAGTTAAAACCTGTAACCGATCGGCAAAACTGTCGTTATTTATTAAGTACAGAACGTAAACGGAGGTTGCGAAGGATTCAAACCGGCACCAGTGATCTTACGGAAGCCTTGCAAACACTCACGTTAAACCCTGATAATTATAAAATTTTAAAGAATGAGTTTATTGATCCCGCAACAAATCGACAATTCATAGCAAATTACTCGAATTTTATGCAAAAGGATAGCGTTTATGCACCATACCATGTTGATATTGACATTGTGGCGCAGAAGAAAGCAAGCATAAAAATTGATTATGTTCGCATTGAGAAAAATACGGTTCAAAAGCTGTCTCTAAACATTCCTGCAAAATATGATCCAATTCAAATACAGAAGAAATAAATTAGTGTTGTTTGCAACACTTGTTTGTTCTGTAGTATTTGTTTCACCTGTTTTTCCCCAGCACAGCTCCAAAAATTCACAACGGGATCTTGCGAATAAAAAAAAGAAGATTGAGGGTGAAATTAAGGAGATTAACCTGATCCTTGCTGAGACCAAAGCCAACAAGAAGTC
>CAZMHW010000066.1:0-5311 GCA_964566105.1 uncultured Akkermansia sp. | reverse complement strand
TCAACACTATCAACGCGCAGCTCGCTGAGCTTAACCTCGATATCGTTAAGAACGAGAACGAAAGCCAACAACTGAAAAACAATCTTGAAAAACTAAAAAAGGAATACGCGCGCATGGTTGTTTTTGCGCAGCGAAACCAGGACGCCTACAGTGCTCTGATGTTTATTTTTGCTGCGGATAACTTTAATCAGGCATATACCCGTTTAAAATATTTGCAACAGTACTCTGAGTTTCGAAAAAAACAGGCTCTCGAAATAATTAATACGCAAACTCAGCTTCTGGCTAAACTCAACGAGTTAAAAGATCAACGTCATGAGAAGAATGTACTGCTAGGGAACGAACAGGTTGAGAAAAAACAACTGAGTAGCGAAAAATCAGAACAAGAGCAGGTACTGACGGAACTTCAAAAGAAGGAAAAACAACTTAAAACGGAACTGGAAAAAAAGAAAGAGGATGCGGTGCAGTTACAGATCGCCATTAAGAAACTAATAGAGGCGGAGATCCGTCGTCAGGCGGAAGAAGCAGCGAAAGCTGAAGAAGCAAGGATGCTCGCAGTTAAGAAAGCCAAAGAGGCGAAGGCACGTGAAGAGAAACGCAAAAAGGATGCTGGTATTAAGAAAGTGCCTGAGAAAAATGAAAACAAGGACTTAGCGGATGTTAAAATAGAAAAGAATGAACCTCCTAAACTACCGGATGTGAGCGAAGAGACCGAAGCGCTGAGCGCCGACTTTTCTAACAACCGGGGGAAATTGCCTTGGCCTGTGTCAAAAGGAGTAATTTGCGAAACCTACGGCGAACACGAACATCCTGCCATCAAAGGATTTATGATGTTTAATAACGGACTCGAAATTTGCGCAACCCGGGGAACCCAGGCAAGAGCTGTTTTTGAAGGAGAAGTGACCAGTATAGCAGTTTCACCTACGGGTGGTAAATTGGTCATTATTCGTCACGGTGATTACCGCAGTGTATATTGTAATCTTGGCGATATTGTAGTTAAAACCGGACAAAAGGTAAGTGTGAAACAGGTTATTGGGACCGTGATGCACAACGAAGACGAAGACAAAACATCTATGAATCTTCAGATCTGGAAGGGTCAAAAGACCATGGATCCGAGCGGTTGGTTATTTAACGCCCGCTAATTCTGCGGGATGTGGTCTGGAACGCATCAACAAACAACTACATGTTATTTCGGAAAGCTGTATGAGCCAAGCCACGAATGGATATCAATAAAAAAGCCCGTTTTCATCAAACGGGCTTTCGTTTTTAAATATCAATTCTTAGTTTTTAAAGAACTCATCGTAGCTTACTTCTTTGGTTTGAAGTGTACATTTCTCCTTGATAAGACCAAGTACTTTTTTACTGTAAAGATTTTCAAAAATACGTTGAGCTTCTTTTTCTTTGCTTAACAGGTCTTTTGAAATTTTTTCGAGATCGTCTTCGGTTGGCACCTGGCCGTAACGCGCGTATTCGCTCTTAATGAAAGCTTTCGCTTCATCTTTGGCTTCGTCACCACTTACCTGAATGCCGTTATCTTTAATAATCTTGTTTTCAATTAAACGCCATTGCATCGCTTTTGCGTAATTAGGATAATCCTTTTCAATTTCTTCTTCGGTTACAGGCTTTTCATTTGCAACAGCTAACCAACGTTTTAAGAAAGAATCAGGAAGTTGAAGATTCATTTTTTCAACCAATTTGTTTTCAACTTCAGTTCTTAAGAATTTTTCCGCGTCCGCATTAAACATCATGCCTAATTCTTCACGAATTTTATTTTTGAACTCTTCTTCGCTGTTGATTTGTCCAGGGCCATAAACTTTATCAAATAATTCCTGGTTAAGATCTGCATCTTCCAAACGGGAAATGTTTTTTACAGTTAATTGAAGATTACAATTGGTGGTTTCTGCAACTTCCTTGTCAATTCCTAATGAAACGCTTTTATCTAAAGCTGTTTCATACAACTCGTTGATATTTAAAACGATTTTGTCGTCTCTTTTTACGCCTAATAATTTTGCCTTGGCAGCTTCATTTTTAGTACGTTCGTAACTAACGCTTGTGCTTTTAAAAATACCACCCGGTTTAATAGCACCTGTTTCATCCAATTCATTGATGTCAACAAATACTACATCTTTTTCTCCCGCAACTTCCGGGCTCACTGGTTTTCCGTAATTACGACGAATGTCTTTCAGGTATTTTTCAACCAACTCTTCGTCAACTTTTACAGTTTTGTACGTAAATGTGTTTTTGCTGTCTAATTCAACTTTAAAGTCAGGAGCTAATCCCAGCTGATACACAAATTCGAAATCTGTTTGTTTGTTAAAGTCAACAGAGGTTTGGTCTTTCGGCAAAGGATTGCCAAGTATTTCAATTTTGTTTTCCTCAATGTATTTGTAAATGGTATCGTTCAACAATTTGTTGATCTCGTCTACCAATATTTGGGTGCCATATTGTTTTTTAATTAAACCGGCAGGTACTTTTCCTGGGCGGAAACCCGGCATATTTGCCTGTCTTTGCACTTTCTTAATACCTTCGCTCACACGGCTTTCGTAATCGGTGGGTGTAACAGAAATTGTAATTTCAGCGTTTAAGCTGTCAATATCGTGTTTTTTAATGTCCATGACTTTAATTTTTAGGAGGGCAAAAATAAGAAATTTTCTTTATTTATGAGCCTGATTAACTCTCTGAAATAGAGAAAATTAACAAAAACTACTGAAATGTGATGGAAAAGCGACTCCGGAACTCTTTTTTAGGTGCAAGTTTGATAATCCCTCTCTTTTCGGTGAATTCCTGATTGCTGTCAATAGAGTCCGCAACACCGAACCAGGGCTCCAGGCAAACAAAATCGCTGGAGCCTTTTTTAGACCAGACCCCAAAATAAGGCCACTGTTCACAATTCACGGTGATACTGTGAGAGGATTTTGTAGAATATAACGAGATCTTATTTATTTGAGAGTTTTCAAAAACAAGGGCATCCTTGTCAAAAGTTGTTTTGCTCAAAGCCATGCAATTATTGGGTAAATGCAAGGTGTGTTTATTTTTGCCAAGCAAACCATCACTTAATTCGGTTAATTGAAATGTGTCTTTTTCAAAAAGGAGGTTGTAGTCCTCAAACGACTCGTTTGGTAATAGAGGACATCGAAAGCCCGGATGTGCGCCTACGCTAAACAATAGTTCGTCATTAGAAGAATTGATGATGGTGTAATGTGTGTTAAGGATGTTTTTATGAAGATCGAAGCGAATTTGAAACGCAAAATCAAAAGGATAATTTTTTTTACTCTCACTATCCGACAGTAATTGAAATGTGCAGGAGGAAGTAGTATTTTCGATCCGATCAAACATCCGGTCTCTTGCAAACCCATGCTGACCTAAGGTATAGGGGTTTTCATTTAAGAAGTATTGATTATTCTTTAATTTACCAACAATTGGAAAGAGAACCGGGGCATGCCGCGGCCAGACGTCTTTATCAGCCTGCCACATGAATTCAAGCCCTTCTTTGTTTTTCACACTGCTTAACTCGGCACCAAAGTGATTGATAGTAATTTGTAGAGATTCGGAAGTGAGCTGAGTTTGCATAGCGGATGAATATTATAAAATTTTTTTGAGCCAGATGAAACTCCCGTCGAAGGGGTCAACCATGGCCTCGAATTTCGCTAGGGCATTATTTTTCGCGAGTTGTTTGGCAGTAATTGCCCCTACCGGCCCAAAAACAGACCAACCAAGACTCCAGGACAAAGCGAGGGTCTCATCCATTGCCATGGATTGCGCTTTTGCAATAAAATAAAAATTCCCATTCCTTTTTAGCAAGGGATTGGCGCCAAACTCAGTGGAAACATACGCTGTATCGTTAATCGAAAAGGCATATACTTCATCGTAACGCAGGGTCATTTTTTTACCGTGTTTATTTTCAAGAGAGAGCGTGTAAACATCTCCAAAGCCACGCAATGCCTTTAACAAGGTGTAGTCTGGCTTTTGCTCCTTAAAAGAAGCATAAGACAAATAAACTCCGGTTTTCAGATGGCTTGTGTTA
The DNA here is from genome assembly GCA_964566105.1 of uncultured Akkermansia sp. Classification (GTDB taxonomy): domain Bacteria; phylum Bacteroidota; class Bacteroidia; order B-17B0; family Aurantibacillaceae; genus Aurantibacillus. The sequence goes on along the minus strand of CAZMHW010000066.1, from coordinate 1,290 downwards.
TACAAAGCTAAACCGCTCTTCTCAACGCTGTCCCGTTTTCTTATTTCGTAAAACGAGATAAGTTTTTCACTTTCATTCTGTCTTGTTAGTGAGCTAAATAGAAAGTTACTTAGTGTAGAAGCACATTGTTTAACTAACGAAGGTGTTATTTCTTTACCATCCTCATAAACATTGGCAATAAGAAAGGTGTCCAGTCTGGCCAGACAAGAATAGCTATTTCCTTTTTTCGAATAGAGAAAAGCCCTGATCGGGCAGTAACCGTAAGCGGGAATTTCGCCCCCCAATTCAACAAACTCCAGCTTGAGTAACTGAAAAATTAATTCATCGTTCTTTGCAGAGGTATCGGTAACAAAATGAAGCAACCAGTTCAGTTGGGTGGCCATATCAACACTTGGAACTAAAGGAACTTTCCTTTTATAATGCTGAGAATATACCCTCCCGAAATTGAGGGTGTCGTAGCGGGAATCTAAAAAAGTTATAGAATTATATAAACTGTTTTGTACTTTTTTTTCAGGTAACGGAAAATGAAAGTACTCTACCGCCTGCGCTTGAAGAGCGATGTGCGAGAAGATTAAGAAACAGGAAAAAAAAAGTATTTTCATGGGTAGAATATATTTCTTCTTCGGGTTAAAGCATCATAACGCCTTTTATAGCCGATGCCCTCACATACACACTTATTATCTCCTCCACGTTCATCACTACCTGTTTGGCTGTAATACTGGTGTATTTGCCTTTTTCACTTTCTTTGGTGTGAATGTCCGTTTCAGCGTCAAACAGACTCTCAACAAGGGCAATGGTTCTGTTCTCACTCTGAACAATCATTTTGAACATATAAACAGTCGGAAAACTTGTTGTTTCCAGAAGTTTTTTCCGAAAGTTCTCTATTTCTTCTTCTTTCATGCAGTTTCAAAAAAATGATTGTAAATAAGTACAACACCAAAAATAACCAGGAGCCCTCCCGTTATAATATTCACTAAATACATGGTTTTGTCGGTAAGAATTTGTTTTAATTTACCGGCTACAGATACTTTCGCAAGCTCTACCAGTAAAACGAGGCCTAACGTGATGCTAAAATAAATAATCATCTTAACCAAAGAGTAATTCATCGTTTGACTCACGGCAGTTACATTCCCCAGCCAGAGCAACCACACCGCCGGATTGAGGCAGTTTAATAAAAAACCTTTAAACAGCATGGCCTTAGCGGAGGGTACGATAATAACCAAGGTTTCATCTTTATTCGGAACAGGTTGTTTAAAATGTATCGCACCGAAAACAATAAGAACGAAACCT
>CAZMHW010000065.1:0-12070 GCA_964566105.1 uncultured Akkermansia sp. | reverse complement strand
GTTCTTCAAAAATAACGGGAATGGTTCTGTTTTCTTTTTTTTCGATGTATTCATCAAGGTCAATAAAACGTGTTTTCAGGAGAGTGGCCAGTTTTTTGCCGGCAGTAGTTTTACCGCTGCCCATAAAGCCGGTAAGAAAAACGTGTTGATTAAGTTTCATGGTTTTTATCTGAACAAATGAAAGGACTAAAGGTACGAACTTGTTTAACGCAAGCGAATTTTAATAAGCTTTTGCCGGTTTAAAAGTTGGACCAAAGGAATTTACCTGAAGGTTCGCTTCACTTTCAATTGGAGGATCAATTCAACGAATTAATTTTGAAATTGATGTTGAACAGAGAATTGGACTCAAGATCTTTAAAAGTGCAGTCACAGTTATCAGCTTTGAGCACCAGATCAACCAGACCTGTGGCTACCGGCAGCTGATTGGACTGCAAAAGAGATTTGGATTTTAAGGCGGCTAATTCCTCTTTCGTTCTGGAATTAAGAAAACTTAACTGCTGATTGATGTTTTCTTTTTGCATGGCATTCACCACATTAATGGTGTCTATCAGGTAATCGTTTTGTTGTTTGGAAATTACCAGCAGGGATTTGTAGCGTACACGGGAATCGTCCGGGTAAAAGTTATGTTTGATGATATTGTCCACACATTCGTTGATAGCATTGTGAACGCGACCCACTACAGCGGGTTTTTCGTTATTCCCTTCGAGTTTACTTTTGGTAATTTGTAAAACTTCGTTGAGTACAGAATCGTCAATAAAGCCGTAATAGCTAAAGATGACATTATTGTTGTGCAAATTTTCAATAAGAGTGCTCATGCTTTTTTTATTTAGAGTGTGTAATAGAGAGCAGAGGAACTATTCACCCGTTGAGGTGAATTTTGAGTCTTAAAGATAGTTATTTTCTGGATTGCGCAAACTCTTTGGCAAAATAGGTCAAAATAACTGAAGCACCGGCACGTTTCATGCTCAGTAAAATTTCATCTCTTATTTTGTCTCCATCAATCCACCCCTTGGCCGCAGCGGCTTTTACCATGGCATATTCGCCACTCACGTTGTAGGCAGCAATAGGTATGTTAAAATTATCATTTAACAGTTTTATAATGTCCAGGTAGCTTAAAGCTGGCTTTACCATCAAAAAATCCGCACCTTCGTTAAAATCAAGGTCAGCTTCCAAAAGCGCTTCTTTGCTGTTGGCAGGGTTCATCTGGTAAGTTTTTTTATCGCCAAATTTTGGAGCGCTTTCAAGCGCGTCTCTGAAAGGGCCGTAGAATCCGCTGGCGTATTTAGCGGTGTAACTCATAATCGACACGTTGGTAAATCCGTTTTCATCCAGAATTTCGCGGAGGTAGCCCACTCTTCCGTCCATCATGTCACTTGGCCCGATAATGTCTGCTCCGGCCTCTGCCTGAGCGAGCGCCATCTTTGCAAGTATTTCAAGGGTTTCGTCGTTCAGAATTTCCCCGTTTTTTACAAATCCATCGTGTCCGTCGCTGCTGTAAGGGTCCATAGCTACATCGGTCATGATCACGGCTTCCGGAAATTTTTTCTTGATTTCGCGTAAGGCGGAAAGGTATAACCCTTTTTTATTGAGGGACTCAGTTGCTTTTTTGTCTTTCAGTTTTTCACTCAGGTTGGGAAAAATGTCAAAGGTTTTGATCCCAAGATGCATACATTCTTCAATTTCTTTGAGCAGCAGATCTGTGCTGCGACGGTAAATACCGGGCATAGAGCTTACCTCGGTTTTTTTGTTTTTACCATCTATCAGAAAAAGAGGGTAGATGAAGTCGTTAACTGTAACAGTGTTTTCCTGAACCAGATCTCGGATAACGCCGTTTTTTCGGTTACGGCGTGGACGGTGCGTAATATCCATTATAAAATAATTTACGCGAATTTACGAGTAATTATGTAAAAATTTAATGGTTTGTGCTGCTTAATGTGGAGGCGGGAAGTTTTAATTCACTAAGAAGTTGTTCCCTGGGAAGGAAGGGATTCCTTTCGTTCATTTCAAGCATGGCAGCAAGTACGAGTTGAGAGTAGTTTTGTGATGCACTTTTGAAACGGCCGGTTTGTGTTCGCCACAGAGTGTAAATAAGGTCCATGTTGCCTTCAGTCGGGCTAAAAGAGAACAGTGCTTTCTGAACGTTATAGGCCCCGGCATGGTACGTGTGCATTACCAGTAAACGAAACCAGAGTTCGTTTTCACTGTAACCTGTTATTTTCAGGGAGTCCAGCATTTTCCGCGCACGGGGAATGCAAATGTATTTAATAAGACTACTGGCCGCATAAGCACTGCGTTCGAAATCTGCACGCTCGTCGGTATATTTGTTCACCTTTAAGCCATACATGCGCGCCACATCTTTCATTAGCTGGAAGGGACCGTAAGCGCCGACATTTGATTTCTGAAGTTTGTTGGGACTTTCAATCAGCAGAATAGCCTGAGCGTACCAGGGATCAACGTTGTTTTCAATAAAACAATGAATTCCTTTTTCGAAATTCAGAGAAGTTTTATCGAAATCGTAGAAGAATTTTTTACCGGCAGTTAGCAGAATCCGGTTGGTCGAATCCATTCCCAGAGACAAACGCACACTGTCCTTGTAGTATTTTTTTGCCGAATCGCTTTTCAGGTTCCAGTCCTTCACACTTATTTTTTGGATAATGCAGCGGGAGTTGGCAATGCAGATAAAAGCGGTGTCTTCGTGCATATTCATCACATTCCTCCAGAATTTCACTTGTGGGAGTGTATCTACTTTTAGGTGATAGAGCGAGCCGTCGAAAATGTAATTTTGGTTACGATTGGTTTGCGGGTGAATAACCCCTATAACGTTTTTACAATAGTCTTTAAGCGCTTCGTCGTTAAAGGTAATGAGACTGTTCGTTTTTTTTGCCAGCGTGTCATCGGTAGGGTCGGCCGCCAGTCTGGCAGAAAAGGCAAATAGAACAAGTATCAAAAAGTACCGCATCGGACGTTCTTAAAAATGTGAATTTTAAAGTTAAGAAAAAAAACAGAAATGTTTTTTGAAAACGCGCAGTTTTTTGAAGGCAGGGATGTTAATTAAACACCAGAGGTCAGAAGATCTGTTTGTTTTCTTTCGTTTATTTTTTTCCAAGCGCCAAAACGGCTTTTCCGATACCGGTAAACGAAACTACGTTCAGGGGAAACTCGAGGAACACGTGTAAAAAACTCAGGAAAAACAACACTTTCAGGCCTAAAGAATAATCGTAGATATAAAGCGAGATAGAAATTAGCCAGATAGCCAGGGTGCCAAACAAAGTTGTTTTGGGAACCATGTGCCACTTAATGACCGAAGTTTTTGAAAACCAGTTGAGGTAGTGGTAAGTATAGGCAAAGGCTATGAAACGCATGATCACGAAACCGGAGTTGGTGGTAAAAATCTGTTTTATTTCGGTGAGGTGATCGAGGTTAAAGAAGTTAATGAGGTTAAAGTTGAGCGCGGTGAACATTTCATAGCTTCGTTGAATGTATCCGCTTACTTCGTAGTTAAGACCAAGGGGTTGGATCACAAAGAGGAGTGTTGCGCATACAAACAGTACGATAATAGAGATCAGACCAGGAATGGATTTTTCCTTTAAAACCCCAAAAAGCATAAAAGCCCAGGTAAAAATAAAAACGTGGATAATGGTAGGCAGAAAAATAGCAGCCCAGGTAAAAAATTGAGGGGCATTATTGAGAAATCCTACAAAAACAACTAAAAGCGCAAGCAAAACAAAACGGTACAGCCAGTCTTTTATAAATACAAAAGCGATGCTGCCTATAAGGCTATAGAAAATCAGATCGGCCGTCAAACTGAAATTTTTGGGAGGATTGTAATTCCAGTAAACAAGAATAACACAGGCCCCGGTTAAAAAAAGAAAGTCGTATTTGCCTTTAGTGAAGTAGTTTTTTTTGTGTAACCAGCCAATTTCGGTGAGGTAATGAAGTGGGCCAAGGATCCCGTATGAGAACAGGAACAATTCAAAAGGAATAAAAAATGCAACAATGCAAGAAAGAATGATTAGACCTGAATTTAAATGGTGTATGGTGGAAGGTTTCATTTTTTCTTTGTTTTTGGAGGTTTTGGATTTAAGTACTCCTGCATAAAGTCGTTAAACGTTTTTGTTTTATAACTGTCGCTGCCAATGTAGGCTAAAATGGGTTTGATATGTTCGGGTGACTGATAGAAATTAAGCACGTCAATAGTGTTTAATTGCTCATCCAACATACAAAGCGCGGGCAGACTAAAGCGGTTATTGGTTAGTTTTAAGCTCAGGCTATGCAAAGGAAAATTGTTTATCAGTATGTTAAAATACTTTTCGTTTTTATAGACAATGGTGTCTTTTGATCCTGCATTAAAATTGACAAGGTAAAAATTTTTATTAATATAGTTGGCAATGCTGGTATCTAAAAACGTTGTTTTGGTCATGATGTTGCAGGTATTACAAAAATCGGCGCCAACGTTTACCAAAACTTTTTTTGGTTTCTTTTTTTGAAGCTTTTCTACTTCCTGTATGCTGTAAAGTTTAACAGGAGCCTTTGCAAAATTTGTGTCGTAAAAGGTGTTGGTGAAGTGTTTTTCAAACTCTTCATAAACTGAGGTTTGCCAGGCGTTCTCCACCATAAAAATGAGGAGAGGTTCTATTTTTTTATCCTCGAGATAACCCTGGCTTAAGAGGTTAAATTCGAAGTTATTAGTCACAAACATGGTCGATGGGTAACTAAGCCTGCTCCCGAGAAATTTTACCGCGAGTTCATGCGCGGTTTTTGGTTCCGGTGAAAGTGGCTTGTAAATTTTACCGTTGTATTCGATGGTGTCCTTGGTTTCCGCGTTAAATTTAACGGGATAAAAATTGGTGTTGATGTAATTCGCTAATCCCGGGTTCGAATAGGTTGTTTTCATCATGTGTTTGCACCAGCCACACCAGTCGGTGTAAATATCAATTAGAAATGGTTTTTGAGCGGTTTTATTTTTTTCCTGAGCTTCTTTCAGGGTCAACCAGTTTACGAGGCCGTCATTTTCTTTTTGAGAATATAAAATACCAGACCAAAAATTAAGAGCAAAAAACAGGAGGAGTACTTTATTTAACATAAGGTTCAATTTAAAACTTTTATTTTTTTCCATAAATTTAAAAACTTATCGCCATGATAAAAAATTTACTCTCTTTAGGCTTAATATTCTTTGTTTTTTTGACTTCCGCTCAAAATTTTGTGGCTACGTATAGTTTCGCCAATGTGAGTACAAGCACAGGTACCGTTGATCCCGGTGCCCCACCTCAGATAAACGGCCTGACGTTCGGATCTTTTTCTTATCTGGGAACGGCCAGTAATCCGAACGCATCCGGTCGGTTTTCGTTTACCGGGTGGCCGGTGGGCGCGCTTGATGGAGACGACGATTATTCGAACTACACAGCGGCGCTTTCTCCTTCTGTTTATTACGAGACCACCTTAAAAGTACTTTCGGGTTATACACTTGATCTGAATACAATAACTTTTGCAGTACGGCGTTCGGGAACCGGAATCAGGAATTATGTGGTGAGATCCAGCCGTGATAATTTTAATAACAACCTTGCGGCGAGTACCGGTACAAATTCAAAATTATCTGTACTGCCGGGAGACGTTTTTTTCTGGAACTACGATTCTATTTCAACCGCAGGCGATCAGAGGGGAAGTGCTCTTCTGTTAAACACTCAGTTTAAAGGAATAGTGGATTCAGTTGTCTTTCGTTTTTATGCCTGGAACTCTGAATCCAGTGGCGGCACCTTTAGCATAGATAATGTGAGTTTTGCCGGTACGCTTAAAGATAGCAACACGGTGTTAACCACAATAGAAATAAACGAATCTGAGGAAGCCGGCAGAACGATTAGGCTTTATCCTAATCCGGTTAACAGGGATCGACTCACCTTAAGTGGCAACCTTGATTTAAGGTGCTTAGAGTTATTCTCTGTGGGGGGAGAAAAATTTGAATGTCCGGAGACTAAAACCGACCCTACCAGCATGGACATAGATGTTTCACAACTTCGTGCCGGAATCTATTTTTTAAGAGAAGGTTGTGGAGCTAAACGCAGTAGCAGTTTGTTTATTGTGCGGGATGAGTAAAAATTAATAAGTTTATTTTCTTGTCCATCTAGGTTCACGCCTGTCCTTTTTATATATTTATTCTAAGGATGAAAGGATACTTTTTACCCATACCTTTTCTTTTTATTGTTTCCTGTGTGTCTCTGCATACGCCCTCTACCCATTTTGTACCTTCCATTGTAAAGAAAAATCAATTTGAAGGGGACGCCACAATTGGGCCAAAGGCGGTAAGTGTGAATTGTGCGTATTCTCCTCTAAATCACATAACGGTGATGGCAAATGTACAAGCTTTACCGTTCAGAAAGGAGTCGTCCCGATATCAAAGGAGTTGTGAACTGGCAGTGGGTTTGTATGGAACAAAAAGAAAAATAATTTATGGTATTAACGCGGGCTATGGGCTGGGGGGCTATAATTGGGCTTATTCCATTTCAGACGATTCGACATTCTATTCCATTAATACCAATGGCAATTTTCAAAAACTTATGCTCCAGCCTTTTATCGGGTTTACGAACGATGCGTATACTCCTGAGTGGATAGTGGGATTTTCGATCAAGGCCAATTATTTCTGGGATCAGTACGCGTCTTTGACTTATTCCGCAAGAGATCATAGCAACACTTTTTCAGGACTAAAAAACAACTCATCCATAGAGCCCTGTATTTTTACACGCAATTTTTTCAACAGGAGTATTTACCTGAATGCTCAGGCGGGAATGAACATCAGTTATGATGTGAGTATGTCGCTGCCAACACAGTATCTTTTTCTAAGGCTTGGAGTGGGCTTAAAATTATAGATGCTCACGGCAGCAATCTCCCGGGACTTTCAACCAATAAGTTTTTTATTGATCCGGTATCCTTTTCCTTTTTGCGATTGAATGATGCGTTTACCGAAAAATTGACGAATGTTGTAGATGTGTACGTCGATGGTGCGCTTGTTAGCTATAGCCTCGTCGTTCCAGATTGTACCTGCAATTTCCAGTTTGCTGAAAAATTTTTCCGAACTGTTATAAAGGAGTTCAAACAATTTAAATTCTTTGCGCGGGAGTTGAAAAGCTACACCGTTTTTAAAAATCAGATGTCTATCGTTATCGATTACCACTTCGCGTTTCTGGTTTACTTTAGTTTTTACTCTTCTGCGGAGAAGATTTTTGATAAAGAGTTCCATAACAGAGGATTTATTGTGGAAATTAATAAAGGAATCTACTCCCGAATTAAAGGCCAATTCCTGTACAAAATCGTCCTGCTTGTCGGTATAAATAATCAGGAAGGGATTAGATTCCAGATTCCTTTGTCTGATTTCCCGACAGATCACAACGGCATCGTTGGGTTGCAGGTCCAGATTTAAAAAAATAATGTCTATGGGATTTGTTTCGAGAAAATCAAAAAAGTCTTTTTCCTGGTTAAAGATATGGATGTTCCCGAAGGCGTTTTTAAGGCCTTCAATGGTCTTAAAAATGCGGTTAACCGAATTATCTACAAAAACTATGGAAGGTCTGGGATCGCTCATCTTAGAAAGTAAAGTTTAACTTTTAAGTTTAAGCCTGCGACAAGACAATGTTAACTTAACATTAAATGATGAATCGGGAAAAGTGCTGTTTCTAAGGAATAATACGAAAGCGAAATTATTTTTTTACAAATAATTTATTGGCCGAGATGTTAAGGATACCAAAAATCTTTTCAGTTTCCTCCTGGAGGGAAGATATATTTTCAGGGGCATGCAATTTAAGTGATTTAAAGAACTGATCGGTTTTGGCGAGCCAGGGTTTTAAAGACTTGATCGATTTTTTATTGATGGTCGTTCTCAGTTTTTCGTTCGTGTTTATTTCCTGGAGAAATTCTGAGACGATCCCTTTAATTTTTTTGTTTTCGAAATTGTGGCCTGGACTACAGCTCGAAAAAATGAATTTGATCAGCTCCACGTTCAGGTGATAGCTTTTAATAAAGGCTTCCAGGGAGTAGCCATCCTTTTTGCAGGCCTTAACTCTGTTTAAGGTATAAGTTATTTTCTTCTCTGTCATAAACTAAAAACGCCCGCTAAAATAGCAGGCGTTTTTTATCAAGAGTGATATAAATTACTTGTTCACGATTAATTTAACGGTTTCTTTACCGTTGGAGCTGGTTAATGTTACAAAGTAAATACCGTTGTTTAATTCAGAAGTATTAAAGGAGTATTTGTTTTCTCCGTTAATCATCATCTGATTTCTAACAGGGCTAAGGGCTATTTTACCGGTGATGTCATAAACCGTTACGGATAATTGATCTGCGTTTTGAGTATTTACAGTCAAGGTAACAAGGTCTTTTGACGGATTAGGATATAAACTCACGGATCCAATTTGGTTTTTAATTTCTCCTACAGCAACGTCTAAACATGTGTTGGTTGTGATTGAACTCATGGTAGTTGTCATACCGTTACCATCAGTAACCATTAAGTACACGCTAAAAGTTCCTAAGGTAGAAATTGTAAACGATGGATTGATAGCACTTGTATTGGAGATAGTTACACCAGGAGAAACACTCCAGGAAAGTGAACAATACTCTGGTGAAAGAGTAGTGGATGCTACAAATTGTGCAGGGCTCACAACTGTGGTTCCCTGACCAACACAGCTGGAAGTTGGAATGGAAACTTGTGCTACAGTTGCACTAGTTCCTGTTGCAGCGGCAATGGAAGCAGTTGTGAAACTTGCACCAGTCATAGCAATAGAACCCGGAGCAGGACGGAAATCCGGTGCTGTCCAGCTATATGGATTTACAAGGATATTTGCACTGGAAGGTAAAGTGTCGTTAGCGTTAGCAGCAACCCAGGTATTCGTATTAATAACACCAAATGTACCTGACTCAGTAGCGCGTTGACCATAACCGGCAAGAATGTTGTTTTTGAACACCAAAGACCCGGTTGAAGCGTTTTGTTCGCTGAATTGGCCATCAATATAAACACCACGTGTTTTATGATCCATTAAAATAGAATTTACAATTTTCAAACTTGAATTTCTACGGATACGTGCGCCACGACGAAAGCCTGGGTGACAAGTAGCAGTCAAAACACCTCTTAAAGGACCAATATCGGTTACGTTTGAGAAAATAGCGGTGGTTAAAGGAGTGGTTGTAGTTCCGTTAGGATCGTTATCTGATTCAAATCCTTCAGAAGTAGAAGCGCCTGAAGGAGCAGCATAAGTTGGATCGGCTAAGTTCGGGTCACGCACTCCTAAACAGAATTGCACAACACCACTGAAACCATTGTCAGTATCAAAATCATCATCTACGCCACGATAAGCTACCAGGTGTTTGCAATTTACAGTACCGCCAAACCACTCAAAGGAATCGTCATTTGTGAAAGAACATTGCACGTAGTCAATAGTTGTTCCACGGCCAACAGCACCAAAGGTCAGTCCGTTGATTTCTTTGTTCGGAGCGTAGATATATCCTCCAAACTCAATTCTTACATAATTAAGTGTGCCTGAATTATCATTGTCGTTCGGGCTTGTGCCTCCGCCGTATTGAGTTAAAGGTGAAGGAGTAATCCCTTCAATGTTGTTAATACCACCTGGGTTATTATTGTTTGCTAAGCCCATTAAAATTACTCCGCCCCAGTCACCAGGAGCTCTGTTTCCAGGATTTTGATCTGATGTAAAAACAATAGGAGCAGTCGCTGTACCCATTGCCATTAGTTTAGATCCGGTAGTAATAAACAGACCAGATCCACCAGCGCCACTTAGGCCTCTAATTACAACACCTGGCTGAATGGTTAAGATAGAATTTCCGGTAACGTAAATTGGTCCCTGCAAAAGGTATGTCGAGCCGGTTGACCAGGTTGTATTGGAGGTGATATTTGCACTAACTGTTACGTTAGGTGCCGGATATACCTTGTTCTGAGGATCCCATTCTGTCCAGTTGTCAGTCCACATAGGTGTTGGAGCTGGGGCAAAAGCACCTCTGTAACAGGTTTTTGTTAAGAAAGGCGTTTGAGCAAAAGCACTTGATAGAGTAAGCGCACTTAATGCTGTAAATAAAATTTTCTTCATGATGTATTTGTTTTTTTTGTTGTTTAAAATTTACTACGACGCAAAGTTCAGGGATTAAGGTGCTCTCAGCGTTAAACAAAAATTAAATAACAATGAAGTCTATGTTACGGCAAGGTTAATGTTTGATTTATAACAATAACTCGTGTGGATCGAATTAGAATTTATACGTTAACTGCAGGGCGAAGGTGCTTCCCCAGCGGATAGAACGGATGACGTCATCTTTCTTTTTATTGAGGCGCGTATCGTTGTCTTTATTATTGTAAAGGTATTGTTGTTGAGTTTTGGCCAGAATGTCACGTGCCGTCACCCGTACTTCCAATTTTTTCTTTAAAAAAGATTTGGACGCCTGCAGATCTAATGCAGTTCTTCCGTTTTCCCAAATATCTAACTGCGTGCCATAATTACCAACAACCAAAATTCGTTGACCGATACGGTTGGCGATAGCGCTTAAACTATAACCTTTTTCATTATCAACGTAAGATAAGCCTATATTGAACAGAGAAGGAGACTGACCCTGCAAGGCTCTGGTATTAGGAGCATCAGCAGGTTTAGATTGTAATTTGGAAACATCTACAACCGATTTGATGTACGCGAAATTTGTAAACAATGTAAGGTTGTTCAGAATCTTTCCTAACATGCTTGAATCTTTCTTCAAAAGAGCTCCGATGATAAATCTATATTCCAGCTCAAAGCCATAACATTTTGCCTTTGGGAGATTTCCGTAAGAAATTTCATTGGCATTGGTTCTTGCGATTTGTTCAATGGGATTAATAAAATCTTTATAGAAACCGGAAAGTGAGAATAGTTGGCCACGACCGGGGTAAATCTCATAACGTAAATCGTAATTTGTTATTTGACAACGTTTCAGGGTGTCATTACCACTTGTATAAAACAAGGTAGTAAAGTCGTAAAATCCAAAAGGTGCAATTTCCCTGAATTCAGGACGATTTAAAGTTTTCGAATAGCTCAAACGAATATTTTGTTTATCAGTGAGTGCAAAAATTAAATTTGCTGAGGGTAAAATGTCAACTACCGTAGTATCCTTTGTCACAATTTTGTTATTGAAAAGAAACTTTGAGTCCGGATAAATGAGTTTTTGATTGTAGGCTTCAACTCTTGCCCCTATTACGGCCCTAAACCACTCCTTGTGTTTAAAATCCGCCATCAAATAACCTGCTTTTAAATTGGAGGAAGCTTTATACGAATCTTCAGGACGGCTTCCTTCGGTTAACTTAAAACCACCGCCTCCGGTCGACAAAGCACCCATATTTTGAGCACTAAATATCTGATCTTCGGGTAATTTAGTAAGATTCTCGTCAAAAAACAGACCGTTATTTGTATATTGGGTGTATCCAAACTGACGGGTAGTGAATGTTCTACCACGCTGTTGAACCAGTCCCCCTGTTTTAAGCTCCAGATGAAAATCTTTTGAAATTTTAAATGGCCGTGTCAGGTCTAGTTTAAAACTTTTAATGTCCTCGGTGAGACTTGACCAAAAAATATATCCACCATAGTCATTGCCCACACTTCCGGGTGAAATAACAGCTTTATAAATCGTGTCGTTCGGATCGGGATTGGCCGGATTTAAATCTTTGGTGCGACTATACGTGTTCCTGCGGAGGTAAGGAATATCGCGTTTTACATTACTGTATGAGCCAACCCAGTTAGCCTTTAATTTTATTGCAGGAAAGTAATGATCTCCGATAAGTTGATTTGAGAGGATTTTATTTGAAGTGAACCAAAATCCAGTTGTTTTTGATAGCGTTTTTATATCTTCTGAAAGCCCACCTTCGCCCTCACGTTTTATAGTTCTGTCGTCTGAATTGATACTGTATAGGTTTTTCGAACTGATAGAGTGATTCGTGTTAATTTTGCAGGAAAGGTTCAATAGAGCTCCGGCAAGGATCTGCGTTGTATAGTTTTTATCATTGAAAACAGCGTCTAATTGCGAAGGGCGATCAGGATCATTGTTGTCTGAAAAACTA
>CAZMHW010000064.1:0-12350 GCA_964566105.1 uncultured Akkermansia sp. | reverse complement strand
CGGTTACTGTGCCACAAGAAACACTGATAGTAACACAGATAGAGTAGGTTCCAGCGGTAGAGTAGGTATGGCTTGGATATAAACCTGTTGTGGTATTGCCATCACCCCAGCTCCAGGTAGCGCCTGTTACATTAGAAGGGTAGAATGGATAAGCATCCCAGGTTAAAGCCATTGTGCTGTCTTTTGAAAGGGTAAACATCACAGATGGAGTACAAGGGGTTACAGAGCTGGTTACGTTGGAGATTATAAGTGAATCACAATACGTACTGCTGCAACTGGTTACCGAATTGGTAATGGTCAAACAGATCCATTTTTGCCCGTTACTTGTATAGGTGTGTGATGGAGCTAAACCAGATCCGGTAGATGTTCCGCCGAAATTCCAGGAATAATTGGTGCTGACACTTGTGCCGGTAGAAGTACTTACAAAGTTTACGAGTCCGTTTGCGCCTAAAGAGTAAGTGAAACTGGCGTTGCAAGGTGTTGTGGTAGAGGTTACGTTGGTAATAGTTACTGTGTTACAAAATGTGCTGCTGCAACCGGTCACGGAATTGGTTATAGTAAGACACACTACTTTAGGGCCATTGCTGGTGAAGGTATAATTTGGATTCAATCCAGATCCTGTAGCCGAACCGTTAAAATTCCAGGAGTAGTTAGTACTCACACTTGTTCCCGTCGAAGTGCTTGCAAAACTTACCGATCCGTTTGATCCCAACACATAACTAAAGTTGGCATTACATGGGGTGGTAGTGGGAGTGACGTTGGTAATAAAAACGGAGTCGCATTTCGTGCTTGAACAACCGGTAACGGAATTTGTAATGGTTAAACATACAATGTCATATCCATTTGCACTATAGGTACGTGTTGTTGAAATTCCGGTTGCACCTGGGGCACCCCAACTGAAACTCCACGAATAGTTAGTACTAACCGATGTACCGGTAGAGGTACTTACAAAATTTACAACTCCATTTGATCCAAGTACATAGCTGAAATTGGCATTGCACGGTGTAGTAGTGGATGTTGCATTGTTAACAAACACGGAGTCACATTTTGTGTTGGTGCACGCCGTAACAGAATTGGTAATCGTGAGGCATACTGTTTTCCAACCATTGGTGGAATAGGTATGTGACGCCGTTAAACCTGATGCGGTAGAAGATCCTCCGAAATTCCAGGAATAATTGGTGCTGACACTTGTACCGGTAGAAGTGCTTACAAAACTCACAGAGCCGTTGGCACCCACGGAGTAGTTATAATTTGCAGCGCACTGAGCATTGGTGATCACTGTTCCTAACAGGAATAACCCTGCCAGAAGGGCTCTCAGGCCCGTTTTTGATTTGTTGAGGTAATTCAGTTTCATTTTTTAATTTTTTTGGTGCCTACTTGTTTTGAGTACAGGGGTTCGGCGTTTGCCCTTCTTAAAACACTTATACAGTTCACTCTGATACTAAGTTGGAAATTTTATAAAATTTCTAAAAAAACCGTCAAATTACCGGTAAGACACGCATACCACAGCTTCCCCGTTATTAATAAATTTTGTCCGGGTGTCATTATATACCTGACAGCTAAAATTAACCCTGATCTTTTTTGTTTTTTCACCACGCTCATTCAGATCGTAGTCTTCTACCGAAAGAATTTTAAAATAACTGTTTTTAGGTTGCAATACATTATTGGAAGTATACACGTCCCCGTTTTCATCTGTCCAGTCAATAATGATGGTTGAAAAAGGTTTAGGGTTGGGCACCTGGCTCACCGATTCTACACTGTAATTGGTAATGCAGGGCATAGGACTGGTTTGTGTGGCCACATTGTAACGGGCGTAGAGGGTATCGTTAGTGGCATTAATAATTCTGACAGAAACCGGATACGTACCGGGAATGCTATAACTGTGCGATGGGGTAGCGAGATTGGACATGCTGCCGTCTCCAAAATGCCATAAATAGCTGGATGTGGAAGAATCCGGGGTATTTGTCGTAAAACTCATTTCGTTTGCAGAAGTACTTGAAGAGGATATTTTGACATGCTTACCGGGATAATTTATTTTTTCGATGTTCGAAATGTACTGTTGACAACCATAGTCTGAATTTATTTTTAAACTCACACTGTAATTTCCCAAACTGCTGTAAAGATGAATGGGATTGGCTTCCACAGAACTACTGTTGTCGCCAAAATTCCAGAGAAACGAAGTGGCGGACTTATTAAAAATACTTCTGAATTTTACCGCGTAAAAAGGAGCGCCAAGAAGCGGGTAGGGACGGGGCATGAGTGAGGAGTCTATTTTTGCCAATTCATTGCCAACAGAATATCTGAAATCGTTGATCGTAATGCGAATACTGTTTTTACAATCGATACAGCCCGCAGGTTTTAATTCCGCTGTAAAACGGTATAGGCTGCTGTTGTCCAGACTGTGTGAGGAGTACATGTAATAACTGTTTGTTCCCGCTTTAATGGAAACATCACTCCCGGCCACGTTGCCGTTAAAATAAAAATCCCCCTGCGGTGCAGGTACAGTTTCGGGGAAATCTTTTTTCCGGCAGGAAGAAAGAAACACCGTTGCTAAAAGGAATAGGTATCCGAAAATTTTCATCATGACTTTATTTTTTCCATAAATTAATACCCAGACTCAATCTAAAGCCCATGGCTCTCTCAAAATCTTCTGAGTTGTAAATTGTATTGTTTTTCAAATCGCGTAAGCCGTAAAAAAACTCTCCGTTCAAATAAATTTCTTTGTAAAGACGGCGGCGGTAACAAAAGGTCAGCTGCCCATCGAAAGGATTAAGCCCTTTGGTGTATCCCATGGAGCGGGACACTGTTGGGGTACTGGAGTAGTTCAATCCGGTACTGTAGGTTTCCACTTTGCTCTGAGCGTCCAGAAGGTAGGCCACCGTGTATCCCAATCCGATAAAATCATTCCTGCTCAAAGCATAATTGAGTTTCAAAGGCATTAAAAGGTAATGTATGTTCTGGGCGGAGATTACCGTAACATCTGTTTCCTCTCCAAATTTAATGCGGGTAGTGGTGGAAGTATGACTGGTGGCGCTCAGGTGGTTAATGTTCGTGTAAAAGATGCCGACAGATAAGCCAAACTTTTTACTTATGTCATGGTAATACTGTAGACCTGCCAAAGGACTAAAACCAGTTCCTTCTGTCTGATTGTTTGTTTTCCAGCCCAGAAGATAATTCGCCCCGGCTTCTAAAAACAGGCGGTGGGAGGGTGAACTGTTAACCGGAATGCTGTCTTTTGTTTGCGGCACTGCAGCAATTACAGAATCTTGTTTTGCTTCAGTGATTGTGTTTGTTGGTGTTACTGACGACAAAGATACTGTTGAATCGGAAGGTAACATCGGTGCCGCATCCTGTGGAATTGTTTTAGTTTCTTCCACAGGTTGGATTTCAGTTATACCGTTAGCACGTTTTTCATCTCTCACCGCAGTGTCGGTTTTGTCTTCGCTTGAAACTGTTTTTGCAGTTTCGCTTACAAAGGCGGGATTTAAATTTGCAGGCTCTGTTTTTTCCGGACTTTCAGTTACTTCCGGAGCTTGTCGCGATTCTGTAGTTGGTGTTTTTTGAATTTTTTTCATAGAAACAGAGGCATTCCCTTTGGTAAACACTGTCTCCAAGGGTGCTGACTTCACCGGAGTTTTTTTGGTCAAACGAATTTCCATTTTGCCTTCCTGCTGCGCAGCTTGTTCCTGTGCGTGTGAAACGGGCGTTTTCGCGTTTTCATTTTTCAGATCTGTTGTTTCAATTTTTTTAGATTCTGTTTTGTTATTGTTTAGTTGATCCGGAATTTTTGCCGAGCCTTGACTTTCCACCGGTGCTTCTGAGTTATGAGCTGTTTTTGATCCGTTCGGCGCATCTTCGCGTCCGGCATCAGCGTTCGTTTGTGTCTCGTTAAGTGCCACAGAGGCCGTATTTTTTTTGTTTTGTTCGCTGAAAAACCACGTGCCGCCCAGGCCAAGCAGGAGTACCAGGCTGAGGTAAATAAACAAACGTCTGCGGTCTTTTTGCTCGCTTTTTAAAACGGCAGACATTTTTTTCCAGTTGTCTTCATCCGCCGGAAAGGCATCTTCCAGATTTTTCTGGCGGAACAGATCTTTTAATTCGTCGTCTTGCTCTGTCATTCTTCCACTTTTTTAGCAATTAATTCCATTTTGTTGATCATGTCTTTCAATTTGTCCTTGGCTACGGTAAGGTACCATTTGGAGGTGTTTTCATTGATATTGAGCAGTTCCGCGATCTCCCGGTGCTTATACCCATCAATGTAATACAGGTTAAAGATCTGCTGGTTCACCGCCGGCAGTTTAGCGATCATGGCGTAGATCTGTTCAATCTCCAGTCGTTTTACAGCCTCGTTAATATCGGCGTAGCTGCTACTCTCATAGTAATTTTCAACATACTGCACATTGTTGTAATGCGTCCTCTCCTTTTTAAATTCATTAATCAGGGTATTAATCATTACCCTTCTGATCCAGGCTTTAAAAGGGACTTCGTCCTGGCGGTACATACTTAAATTTTTTAAGATCTTGTGAAACCCGATGTTCAGCACCTCTTTAGCTCTGTCTTCGTTTTTTGTATAGCGGATACAAATACTCATCAGGTAACTGTAACACGCTTTATATAACGCATATTCCGCTTCGCTTTTGCGGTTTATACAGTCAATTATGAGTTTTTGATCAATGTTCTTCAAGTCACGCAGGATCCTAATCTACTTATACAAGGATGCCGTTTAAATAGTTGGAGAATTACGAAAAATGGCTAATTAAGGATGTTTTTATGCCTTTTTAAGCCAAAAACGCACCAAAATTGTGAATAAGTCTGGGGATATCCTCTTTCGTTTCTCTGTTTTACCACCTCCTTTCGCCAGTAATTTTGCGAAATGAAACGCTTTGTACTACCCATACTCCTTATTTTCTTCCTGTCCCTCGCGGCGCAGAACCCTTTTCCGGTGAAACCAAAGCCGGCACCAGCCCCGCCAGAGGAGATCTATAAAGAACTTGAAGTCATGCCGCAGTTTCCTGGCGGACCCGAAGCCATGCAGAAATACCTGGATGAGCACATGTCGCATCCAAAGATGATGCGCGGAATCTGCAGCTCGCGTAAACTGGTGGTTGGTTTTGTGGTGGAAAAGGACGGAAGTTTAACGCAGGTGGACATTATCAAAAGCATTAACGGTTGCCCGGATTTTGATTACGATGTGCTGCGTGTGGTTAAAAACATGCCCAAATGGTTTCCCGGCAGATTAAAAGGGCATTATGTAAGGTGTTATTATAAAATGCCGGTGTATATTGACTAAGAAAGTTCAGGTTGTTTTTGGCAAAATAAAATTTTAATTAAAATTCAGGTATAAAATATCTTTTTGAATTTTAATTTCCGGTATAAATCAGCTTTTGTGTCTTGGTCTCATTGCTACTGATGTTAGTTACATAATAAATACCAGGACTTAGTGAATTGAGATCCAAAAAAATTTCAGAGTTAATTTGATCTTTTTCAAAACTCAAGACCAATTTACCATCAATCGAACGCACCAACACGCGTTGCAATTGACGGTAGTCTCCTTGAAACCTGAAGATTTTGTCTGAAACAGAGGGATAATACAAGGTAGATAGATCGGAGGAAAAGGAAGATATGTTCGTTAAAACATCAGTACCACTTCCTCGACCATCACAACCTAAATTAGTTTGTTTATATAAGGCATTAACTTCTGTGCCAGTTAATGCGCGGTTATAAATAGATATGTCGTCAATCTTTCCAACCCAGCGTAAACTCCCACCTCCTAAATCTGATAACCCTCCTCCAATCAGCAAAGGGAAATTTCGGCCAACAAGATTCATTTTATAGGGCGAAGAGACCTGAAGTGTCCCATCCATATAGATTTGCTGCAGGTTTGCCGATTGGCTTAACACATACACGTAATGATGCCACACATTGTCATAATTTATAAAATGCGTTTGTCGCCCACCGTTAAATATATCACCATAATCCCATATTAATCCCATTCCAGCGTATTGTGCGCAAGCAACGCATCGGTCCGAGGCATTATCAGGATCTAATTGAAACAAACAGGTAGAGGTGTTGCGGTCAGATTGTGCCCATATGCTAATACTTACTTCATTATTTGGTACAAACGAGCCGAAATTAGGAATGGCGATATCATCTGCTGAACCCCTGCTGAAATAATAGGCGGCGTTGGGATTTCCAAAACGATCGGATGTGAGTGAAACAGCACCATGAACATTGCCATGATTGTTGTTACCTGAATAGTCAAGGGCGTTACCATTAAAGGGCATACACACCTTTAATCCGGAAGAAGATACTTGTGAAATTGCAATACTGCTGCAAACAAGTAAGGATGCTACCACGAGGTTTGTTTTCATTTTATTTGGGTTTAAAAATGATTAAACTTTACTTTTTAAAACATGGTCAGATACCATGATCAAAAATACAATTTAGTACTTAATAAAAGTAGTATGTGTATTAAGAAAACGATTTTGAAGGAGAAAAGGTTGGGTTTTATCGGTTTCCTTGTTGTTTTATGGATAAATATCAAATTATAAAGTATTGGAATTAAATCTGGTTTTAATTTCAGAAACTGTTTCTTCATTTAAAACTTAACTTAGAATGAAGTTTGCATAAGTTTTCTTTTCATAGAAATGAGGTGCGGTGTTATAAGATTACTTGTTTTCCAACAGGTATTCTCCAGACTTTTATGATTAAGTATACCGCTAACTCCCAAGTAATTAATTGATTAAAGTTCCGGGTGAAACTTATAATCTCCCTAATTAGCTTCAGCAGCTCTGGCACACAATTTGTTTAATTTAAAACCTACCCAACCTTTCCATTTCGCAGGGTGTTTAATTAAGTAAAGCCTTTTTAGTGTAATTCTATGGAGATTCATCAGGAATTGATCGACCGCTGCCTTAAAGGCGATAGAAAGGCCGAAAACGAACTCTACAAGAGTTTGTACAGTTTCCTCATGAGTATTTGCAGAAGGTATATCCGCCAGGACGAAAAGGCGCGTGAAATGCTCAACATTGGTTTTTGCCGCCTGCTGATGAACATCGATAAATATCAGCCCATTGCTCCTTTTCAATATTGGGCAAGAAGAATTATGGTGAATGTACTGATCAACGAACACAAAAAAGACAAAGTACATTACGGGAATCACAATTATGTGGAATCCTACAACGACGATGAAAAATACTCTGACATTAACAAGGCCATTGAAACGTTTAACCTGAGCCGTATTGCCCAGTGCATAGAAAAATTACCGGCTGCCAGCAGACAGGTTTTTAACTTGTTTATCATTGACGGATACAGTCATAAGGAAATAGCAGCTCTGCTGGGTATTTCCGAAGGCACGTCGAAGTGGCACCTGAACGCTTCCAGAGAAAAACTCAAAGAGATGTTGACCGAAAAAAAAATTAAACTCGAAATTTGACATGAAAGAGCAGGATAAATTAAGAAATACGCTGCGGGACTTCTACGACAATCAGGAGGCTCCCTACAGCGAAAACGACTGGGAGCAGGCAAGCGCTTACCTTCGGGCAGCCCGGCGCGAAAGGAAAAAACGTTACCTGGTGCCAATCCTCCTGATGTTCATTTCCGGGAGTTTACTGCTGTTAGTGTATTTTCCAGAATCTAAAGACTCAAAATACGTACAGGCCTCCGTTAATTCTAAGCCAGGGGTGGCTTCTGGGGCCTCATCCGCGGCCCCACGACCTTCCCTGGAAAAATCCAAAAGAGATCTTTCCGCAGTTTCTGATCTTCCTGAGCCTGAGAAAACCGCGAAGTCACAGACGTCAGCACTTCTTACCAAAGCACAGGCTCCATCCACACCTGCACCGGATTTTTCAGAAGGGCATCCTGATTCGCAAAACACCAAAGTGCCGGGAGATGGTTCACTGGAGCAGACGGCGATTCGCATGGTGGTGACCAGCACCAAAGTGAAAACTCCTGCTAAGGGTAGTAAAAACGAAACGAATTTTTCCGTAGCTAAAGAAATTACTGAAACAAAGCCGGTCAAACCCGAAGACCCGGCAACAGGGCAGGATCTGAGTCCGTTACAAAACGAGAGTCAGATCCTGACGCCAGTTTTAACGCAACAAAAGGAAGTAGCTGATCTGAGTGAAATACAAAAAGAAACAGCAGGGGCAGATACGACGTCCATAGCACAAGCACCAAGAGCAACCACCGTTACACCGGATGAGTTACGACCTAAAAGTGTCATGCTTACTTCGCCCAATGAAGAACTAGTAAACCCGGACAGCCTGCCTGAGGTTTTTGTAAACCAACCCTTTGTGCGGGATGCTGTTTTTTACGAAGTGGGGGGAGCAGGATATTATGGCTGGAAGAGCCCTGAAGGAAGGGATGCGCGCGGCTTTTCACCGGTAGTTGGCATACATTATCTAAACAGGCTAAGCAGCCGCTCGGCGTTTTCCTTCGGTATTCAATATTTACAGGTACGCAATTTATCAAACAGCAGCAAAACCTCTCGGGTGTCAACGTATGTTTATGGGGAACAAAGCAATGTTACCGTTATCACTCCTTCTACCTTGCATTACCTTGTGGCGCCCCTGCGCTTCCAGTATTACATCAATCGTAAAAACAGTGTTGGTATTGGAATGAATGTGGCTTACCTGATGAATGTGGACGCACGTGTAACTACTTACGATGAAAAGCCAGGTTTTACAGGGAATTACAAAACCATTAAACAAGGGCGTTACATGGATGGTTTTTACTGGTACGACAGTCAACTGGCTTTTTGTTACCGAAGGAGAATTTTTAATTCACTCGCGGCGCAGGCAGAGGTGTTTATCGGACTCACAGATGTGAAACAGGACGATTTTTTTGCTTTGAAACAGAAGGAAAAAAATTCAGGGATAAAACTCTCCCTGCTGTATTATGTATTTAGAAAAAAAGGCAATGAATAGAAGGAAACTAATTTTGATGATCGCTGTCTGTATGCTGGCAGCAGCCTGTCAGAAGCGGAAGTACCCGGAAGAGAAGGTACAGCTTCAACAGGAGGATATTTATGCAACGGGTTACATTGATAACGAGCCCTTTACTCTGAAGATCGGAACAGAAGGATATTATTGTTATTCCTCTTACAAACAAAGTACCGACAGTGTGTATGTGTTTAAAGGAGATTTGAGAAAGTACGATTGCAATCCTTGTCCTCTCTCTTTACAGGTAGAGTTTACCGATTACCGTCAACGCCTCATCGGCGCCTCTATTCCCGCTGATTCTGTTCTTCGTCCCGGCAGCAGAAGTTTTATACCAGGTTTACCAAGAGTTCAGAAACTTAAATTGATGGCACACGCAAATAAGGAAGTATCTTCTTTTCGCTGGGAGTTTAGTGATGGTACTTCCTCGCAGGATTCTGTTTTACATCACGATTTTGGTCAGCCCGGACCGCAGATGATTTCCCTCATTGTGCGCACAAAAGGTAATTGTGAGAGTAGGGTAGAGAACACAGTTTTTGTGGGAGGAGAGACCGATCTTTTTGCCTGCACCATCGCGGCCAGCACGTTGCAAAACAATCTGGCCCAATTTGCGTCCAACCTCATTGGTGGTAAAGCTCCTTACCGTTACACCTGGAATTTCGGGGATGGTAATACCAGTAATTTGCCGGCACCAGGCCACAATTACCTGGTAGGGGGAAGTTATCCGGTTAAGTTACAAGTGGTAGATGCCGAAAATCATGTCTGCGAATCGAATTTTATTTATGTAACGGCCAACGATAATTCGTCCTGCGCGGCAAACATGTCCCTTGCTTTTGCAGGCAGCAGGAAGGCTTTTTTAAATGGTGTAAAAATTCAATGGACCGATCGGTCGAATGTTGTGCTGAGGTCAGACAGCATTGCACAACCTGCGGAAAGTTATGTGGAAGTACTGAATTCACAGGCATACGCAGCTAATGAACGGGGAGAGTCTGGCCGTTTGCTCACACTGCGTTTTAAAGTGCTGCTGTCAGGTGGCAACCGTAAGGTGTGGTTTAAAAGTGAGAACACCACCATCGCGGTGAGTTACAAATAAAATAAAACAACCCAACCTCAAGGAGAGTCGGGATGTTTATACAAATAAGAACCTAAAACACATTTAGTATGAAAACGAAAATCTACAAATACAGCACTCTCCGGAAAAATCCCCTGAGTAAAACACTTCTTAAAAGTGTCGCATTGCTGAGTCTGTTGGCAATGAGCCCAAAAGTTGAAGCTCAGGTGGTCTGCCCGGGAAGTGTAACGACCCTGACTGCGATAAACAGTCAGGGTTTGTCTAACCCATCTTACTCTCTGAATCCGGGTGGCATTACCTCTTCTGTCCCTACATTTACGGTGGTATATACCGCCAATACTGTTTACACGTTATATGTGACAGGAACAAATAGTAGCTCAGTACTGGTGACTACGAGCAACACAGTGGCTCCTGTTTCCGGCGCTCCGACATTTTCACTCAGCTCTCCCTGCGCCTTCACGCTGGGCTGCGCGTCAACCAGTGCCTGTGTTGTGAATATCAACAACGCCAACACTGTACCACCCGGCGGACCTATTTCGTATACCTTGCTTGCACCGGGAAGCTCCACTTTACTTCCGATTGGTATGCTAAGTGCATTTACTACCATGTCGGTAGCCACACCTGGTACCTGGTCTGTGGTAGTGAGGGATAATGCTAGCTTATGTGATAGCTGGGCTCCGGTAGCTATTGTTCAAAACACAGTGCAGCCGGTATTGGGCAGTATCTCAGTTCCGCAACAAGTACTCAGTTGCAGCACCCCAAGTATGACCATGCAGATTGCTCCGAGTTCCGGCGTTAACCATGTTTGGTATTTTGTGGGCACACCCGGATTTTTGCAAGGCGACAATATACAGGTGTTTACAAATCCTTTGGCTCCAACTGCAACCGTTATCAATACCTATACTTTGGTTGCGACAGATGTGAGTAATTTGTGTACCACCACCACGGTTATTCCGGTGTATCAGAATATCTTTCCTCCAAACGCGGCTATTACGGGACCACCTAACAGCATTTGCCAGCACACCGCGATTGTTACCAACGTGAGTACCACAGGTATTCCCCTTGGTGTATTCCCCACACCCATGGCTGTAATAGGTCTGTTGTGGGAAGGACCCTCACAAGCTAGTTTAGCGCTGAGTTCTACTTACCAGGCTCTCAGCTCCGGGATATATACAATGACGGCCCAGGACTTAAATAACGGGTGCATCAAAACAGCAACCTGCAACATCGTTTTGGGACCTATTGCCGCATTTACGCATACCATTAATGCAGGGGCAGCGGCCTTTACTGACGTGTCGAGCAATACAGGTGCCGGTACAAATTATTTCTGGGACTTCGGGGATGGAAACACTTCCACCTTACAGAACCCTACGCATACCTATACAAATGGCGGTGCGCACTTTGTAAAATTTAAAGTAATAAAACCGGCGATTTTTTGCTCAGACAGTGTGATTATGGCTGTAACAGTTTCAGGAGTTCCCTGTGTTGCCAATTCCAATTTCTCGATGGTGCCTACCGCTACCGCCCAGGTATGGAATGTTATTCCGAGTTATCCCTGGAATATAAGCGCTGCGAGCTGGAGTTGGGGAGATGGATCGAGTTCAAACACCCTGTATACCTCGCATCAATATTCTGCAGCGGGCATGTATAACATTTGTCTTTCGGTGACTGTTTCCTGCGCGAACACCTCTTCTACCTGTACGTCTTACAGTGTTTACCGGACTTCGCAGGAAGCCCAGGTTCTTTCGGTGAATGTAGTAGCGCCGGAACTTATCTCAGGCCTGAGTCTTGCGGGAGAAAAAGAATTGGCCTCCTGGAACATAGCGCCCAATCCAAACGCGGGAGAGTTCAGTTTAAATTTTAATACGGCAAAAGCAGAACAGGTACGTGTATTCATCAGCGATCTCACCGGACGCATCGTCTATGAACAATGGATCTTGTCCGATTCAAAACAAACGCTGCAGGCAAATCTCCCTTCGGGTATGTACCTCTTAACGGTGGAAGCCAACAAGCAGAGAAATACAAAACGCATGGTGGTGGTTCACTAATAGCTTTGATTAAATTTAAATGAGGCTGTCTCAAAAGTCAAAAACGGATGTCAGTTCGAGCGAAGTTAAAAATGGACGTCAGTTCGAGCGAGATCAAAACGGATGTCAATTCGAGCGAGATCAAAATGGATGTCAGTTCGAGCGGAGTCGAGAACTGAACACCTTGGAAATAGTCACCTCTCGACTCCACTCGAGATGACAGATCGAAATGACACTTCTCGATACGCCCTAGTTCGAAAAAAATGGCGGGCTACTCGAAGTGACAGTGTGCGTTGTCAGTTCGAGTAGTTT
>CAZMHW010000063.1:8706-12388 GCA_964566105.1 uncultured Akkermansia sp. | reverse complement strand
TTTAGGGTAGGCCCGTGCGTTGAAAAACGTATCGAGAACAGTGTGCGACGGAAATGCACTTCTCGATACGCCCTAAACCACAAAACAACTCGGGCTACTCGAAGTGACAGTGTGCGGTTGTCAGTTCGAGTAGTTTTAGGGTAGGCCCGTGCGTTGAAAAACGTATCGAGAACAGTGTGCGACGGAAATACACTTCTCGATACGCCCTAAACCACAAAACAACTCGGGCTACTCGAAGTGACAGAGGTGGGTTGTCAGTTCGTTCGTTTCAGTGAGGCCTCGTTTTCGCTAACTCCCAAATACGAAAGAGGATGGGTTACACCGGGCGTTTCGACTCCGAGTAAACACAATTGCGCTAATTTTTTTAAAGTCCTTTCAATACGTTCTTAACGAAATTATTATACCTTCGTAATTCTTCTACCCAGAGTCACGCATAAATCTTTGAATGAAACGCATACACTTTTCGGGTGGAAGAATTAGTACAAAAGAAATATGAGACACTTACTCTGCATAACTATCGCATTTTTGTTTTTTTCCGCATGCAAAAAGGAAAATAAAACAGTCGCAAATGAAAGCACGGGCCCAAATTCGAATACTACAGAAATTACACCGACTGTATATGAATATAATGGATTTCCCCGTGCGAGCGACAACTGCTGGCTTCTTACGAAGGATAGTAGTCTTGTGTTTGGTGGAGTTTTTAATGCCGCTTGTTTTTTCAAGACGTCGAAGAAAGGGCAACTCACCTGGTGGCACGATTACACTTTTGGAAAAACGGGAGAGTTTTGCGGTGTTGCGGAAACAAGTACACAGGATCTCTTTTTTTGCGGAAGTACAACCATAGGAAGTAATACCCAGGTCTTATTAGTAAAAACAAATTCAAAGGGCGATACCATATGGTCTAAAACCTATGGATCGGGTGAGGTGGACCGTGGGTCTCAGATCATCCGCACCAAAGACGACAATTTACTACTTTGTGGTTATACGTATAAGGCAAAAAATGGTTTTGCTGATATTTATTTAATAAAAGTGAATCAAAACGGAGACACTCTGTGGACTATGTTTTATCCAGACCAGGACCAGGAATTGCCCTTCAGTGCAATTCAAACCCAAAACGGAGAATTTCTCATAACAGGCTCCAATAGCGACAATGGTCAACCCGGTCAGGTTTATCTCTTAAAAGTTGGTGCAACGGGCGCAAAACTCTGGGACAAAAAGATGGGACCGGCGGATTGGTATTGGGGTCGGGGCGCAGTTGAATTAACAACAGGAGATCTTATGATTTGCGGGAAACACACCTCTTCAGGCAACGACAATATTTTATTAATTAAGACGGATGCGGCGGGTAATGCCTATTGGACAAAGGAGTTTGGTAATACAGACTTAAATGAAGAAGCTCTTTCTATTGTAAAAAACCAGGACGGTACCTTGAGTTTAACCGGCAGCTCGGGCACAACTACTTACAACGATACGAGAGTTGTTTTTCTCAAAGTGGACGCGGATGGTAAGCAGATTTTGTACACAACGTTTAATGATTTAACCATGAAGTCGGGATATGAAATTATTAAAGATTCAAATGACGATAACATTCTAACGGGTGTTTCTAAAAGCGGAGTGTTTTTTACAAGAACAGACAAAGACGGAAAGTATAAATAAAGAACGACCAGAAAAGAACGCTGGGTATTAGAACAGTTCAGAGAAAATGTAAGGATTTGCCAATGTATACATGTGCAAGGACTTTTGCCCACCAGAGCTCCATGAAGGCGTCTCCATGGACGGGTCAAAAAAATTAACGAAAAAAGCGCCACAATCCTTTTGAATAAACAATTCACCTCGTAACTTCAAACCAAAAAAAGAACCATGTCCCGCCGCACTATCCTTTACATCGCCTGCAGCCTCGACGGCTACATTGCCAAACCCAACGACGACCTCAGTTTTTTATACCTCGTACAACAAGAAAATCAGGACTATGGTTATGCCGATTTTGTAAGCACCATTGACACGGTGATCTTAGGAAGAAAAACCTACGACTGGGTCATGGGCCAGGTACCTGAATTTCCGCACGCGGACAAAAGTACTTATGTGATTACGCGCAGCGCCAGACCCTCTGTTGGTAAAACACAATTTTATACCGGCAATCTTAAAGAGCTCATTTTAAAACTCAAAAAAGAAAGTGGTAAAAATATTTTTATTGACGGAGGCGCCGAAGTAGTAACTACCTTATTAAAAGAAAAACTTATCGACGAGCTTATTATTTCTTACATCCCTATTTTATTGGGAACCGGCACGGCCCTCTTTAAAGAAGGAAGACCCGAACAACTTTTAAAATTTGTTTCGGTAAAAAGCTTTGACAAAGGTTTGGTGCAGGTAAGATATGAGTGTTTGAGAGATTGAGAAATTATCTGAACAAACGGATTCGTTTATTTTTTCTGAAACTCTGAATAAAAATCGAAATTTGCGACACGCAGATTAAAAAGAAACCGCTCGCCCGGGAGAGACCGCCAGGGAGTTGAGATATAAATCATAACCTCTTTTTTGCTTGTGTTATTTGCTAAAGGTGATACATCGTTGGTTCAGGACTTGCTTTTCAGCTTTCGGCATAGTATTTGCTGAACGAAAACCAGCTATGAGAAAAATTGCTCTTATTCTGATTCTGTCTACAGTTTGGGTGACCATGCAGGCGCAGGTAATCAAACACTACACCGTTCAGATTTCAAATCCGGCGCCATGTACAACCTGTTGCAATGGCACTGTGCTTGTTCAGGTCTCAAATTGTGGTGGGCTCATTAGCTGTTCACTCACCGTGCCGGGCTCCACTTTTGCAATGGGAGGATCGTGCATGTGGATGAACTTATGCAACGGAATTTATACGGTTGCCGTAAATGTGGGTGATACAACTTTTTGCCCGGTTACATGCAGTATTATCTCCGGGTATAATAATGCCACAACGAATATTACTCATAATTATATTTCCCAACCTGACTCTATAGATATTTTTCCAAATCCGGCGGCTGAGGTACTCTACATAAAAGCGAATGATCAAAAGATCCGCTCTTTTGGGCTTGCCCGTTTAACCAATGGAACTGGCGAACTTGTTAAAGAAGAAAAATTAATTTTCTCCGACACTATCGCTCAACTTAAAACATATGCTTTACCAGGCGGAATTTATTTCCTGGAAGTAATTGTGGATGGGCAAACACCTGTGCGAAGAAGGATAGTGATTTTAGAAAAATAATTGCACAAGCCACCCGGGTAAATTTCTGATTCTTCGGCCTGGTCTTTTTTTCCTTCGGGCATTCATAATTGCGGTTCAAGCCCTTGCCGACTTAAACCCTACGTGTAAAACGTTGGTGAAAACGCCAGCCCTATTTTAATAACTGTAGTTATTTAAGAATAAGTGTTTTAAGCATGCAATTATGCAGAATCTGCATAAAATAAATGTTGATTTATGTCTGTTTTACCGGACCTGCAGGGAAGGGGCTTGGGAATTAGGCTTATATTTGATTAGGTGACAGCAAGTAATTATAAAGATTTGTAAATGTTTGTTTAGGGGCTTAGTGATTAGCTAGCGACATTTTAAAAGAACAAGACAATGGCATTAATTCCACAGCATTACATTGACTCGGTTGTAGCAATCGGCATTGAAAATAAAAAAGGTGAAAAAAATTGGGTTGGTACAGGC
>CAZMHW010000063.1:6538-8696 GCA_964566105.1 uncultured Akkermansia sp. | reverse complement strand
GGCTTCTTATTTGGACAACTTCTCACGAAAACTGACGACGGGAAAAATAAATACACCGTTTATCTTGTAACAAACAAACATGTTATTGAGGATTTTGATAAAATTATTGTAAAATTTAACCCTCAGACAGATCAAGCATCTAAGGACTATCCGTTAAAATTAAAAAATGCGGACAGAACTCAAAGGTGGACAGGACATCCAATCAATGAAGTGGATGTGGCCGTAATAGAAGTAAATCTTCAAGTTCTTTTGGACGAGGGAATGAAATTCAAATTTTATCAGTCAGACAAAAACGCAATAACTTCCAAAGAAATGCAAACTGATGGGCTAAGTGAAGGAGATTTTATTTATGTTTTAGGGTTTCCTATGGGCATTGTTACTTCTGACAGACAATATGTTTTTGCAAGAGGCGGTATAATTTCCCGAATTCAGGATTTATACGAATTAAGAAGTAGGGACTTTGTAGTTGACGCCTTTGTGTTTCCTGGTAATAGTGGTGGACCAGTTATAACGAAAATAGAAAGTAATCATCTTCAAGGGACGAAAGCATTTAATAAATCAAGACTAATTGGAATAATAAAAGCATACATTCCTTATAAAGACGTTGCATACAGCATGCAAACTAAAAAACCAAGAATAACATTTGAAGAAAATTCAGGACTTTCACTTGTAGAGCCGGTCGAACATATCATCCAGACAATTGAAATACACAAGAAGACAAATCCACAAGGAAAAAAATAAAGCGACCGACTAACAACACCTACTTGCAATTTTGCAGATTAACGCTCGAATGTGTAATCGGACAATAGTAAAAAACTGCAAGTGGCCGCAAACCGTTAGCACCAATCATGAAAATGGATGATCAAATGATAGACAGACTTAAAACAACCGGGTGGGTGGAACTTAATAATGTCAAATCGGATGATGATATAATTCTAATATCACAAGGTATTGGTAAAATTGTTCCCCACTCAAATGGCCATTCCATTTTTAGATTAAGGCCAAACGACGGACGTAGCGCAACTAAAGGCTCCTACAGTAATAAATACGGCTTCGGCAGTTTCCCATTGCATACCGACACCGCCTTCTGGACAATCCCAGTTCGTTATATTTTATTCTTTTCAAACGACATCAGTACTTGTCCGACATTAATAGTTTCAGCCGATAAAATAATGGCCAAAGTGGATCGTAAACACGTCGAAAGAGCTATTTTTAGAATAAAAACTCCACAGAAGCAGTTTTATTCCTCCCTAATTTTTAGGGAAAATGACGCCGACGGAATTAAATATGATTCTACTTGTATGTTTCCGGCAAATCAATCTGCTAAAACCTTCGTAGAAACTTTATCCAAAACTAAACTTGAAACATACTCGATAAATTGGAGTGGCCATAAAGCTGTAATTATTGACAACTGGAAAATCTTTCATGGACGTGGCGGTGCTTCATCGACAGAATTTAGAGAACTATCACGAATATATATAAACAAAACAATATGAGTTGGGAAAGAGGATCATTATTTGCAAAGGCAAAATTATTTTTCGAAAAAGCATACGACGAAGACAAAGAAGAATCCTATTTCGGTCTTTGGTGTGCAATGGGTCTTGAACTTTTGGCACGATCTTCACTAGCTAAGATAAGCCCTACACTATTAGCTGAACCCGACAGAGAACATCTACATCTTTTGCACGCTTTAAATTTAGGGTCTTCAAAAGTTCAGCGAAAATCCATTTTGACTATCCAAGTTTTATCCCTTTGCCAGACATTAATTACAGATTTTACCGACTCAGAATTTAAAACAGCATCGGCAATAATCAATAGACGAAATGAAGAGCTGCACTCTGGAGGGGCTGCGTTTGGGGAGTATCCAACACAACAATGGATTTCTGGTTTCTATAAATGTTGTAAAGTTTTATGCGAGTTTCAAGGCGAATCATTAAGGACATTGTTCGGAGATGAAATACAAAAGGAAGCTGATCTAATCTTGGCTGAGGTTGCGGATGAAATATTAGGTAAGACAAAAAGTTCAATTGCGGCGCACAAAAAAGTGTTCGAAAGCAAAGAAGAGAAAGAAAGAAGTACTTTAAAGGAGGAATCTGAAAAGAATAGCGATAGACTTTCAATTAAAGGCCACCATAGGGTTACTTGCCCGGGTTGTACA
>CAZMHW010000063.1:0-6528 GCA_964566105.1 uncultured Akkermansia sp. | reverse complement strand
TTGCTACTGTTGTCGGTGAACCTTTCGGAAAGGAAAACATTCAACATGAAGAAAATGAAATTGTTGTAAGACGATCGATATTACCTACAAGATTTGTTTGTATTGCTTGTGGACTGAAACTAACGGGACATGCTGCCCTATCTGCTGCTGGTATAGGAAATCACTACACTAGAAGAACAACATACAGTCCAGAAGATTTTTATGACATGATACCAAATGATTATGATGCCATAGTTGAACGCTATGGTGAATTGCATCACGACATTGACGAGTTCAACAATGAATAACTGGTGCTAACAACAAGAAATAACGTCAAGCCGCTGTCCTTCGCATTTTAAAGTTTCGGTAGACATTCGTATATTTATCGTACGGACAAACGGCACCAACACCAGCTTGCAATTCGTTGGCTGCAATAGCATAGAACATGAGAACTTACAAATTGACGATCTTACTTCTCTTTTCGACTTGTACATTTACATGGGGACAGCAGAGTCGTGTAAATAGTGTTCATAACAAAGAACTAGCGCAAAAAATAGTACATCAAACTCTGGCAGCCGACTCTTTGCGTAAGGACAAACGTAGTTCTTTAATATTGCTGCAAGATAGTGCGCAAGTAATTGCGATTGCTGAACAAATTTTATTTAAGGCCTACGGACAAAAGCACATTTTAGATCAACGACCTTACCATTTATACAATATCGACAATTATTGGATTATGTTCGGGACACTTCATTATTCAAAAGGGGGCACATTTAATATTATTATTGATGCATATGACTGCAGAGTGCTGGATATGTATCATGAGAAATAACTGCTGTCGGTAAAAACACATGCAAGTCCCCCCCCCGCTAGTCTTAGCGTCTCGCTGCGACTTTCAGAACCATGGTCCCGCCAATGTTTTTCCTTCTGCTTTTAGCGACTGTTCCGAACTAAACCCAAACTAAATTTCCTTATCTTTGATTAGGCGACAACAATTAATTACAAGTAATGTAACTGTTTTTTGTGCATTTTACTGTTAGTTACTGCCAATTGCATTCGACAGGAGAGTGACAATAAATTTTGACTTTTTTAGTACACTTGACATTTTATTTGGCAAAAGACAGACGCTCAAATATTAGTTTTTTCGCAGGCTTTCGTCTCAAAAGTTAATTCGCAATTACGTCAACACTAGATTCAAATAGATAATTTTTAAAACAAAATTGTATTTTCGTTAATTAGAATCGGTGAACAGAAATATGTTTAAAAAAATGACTGAACCAGACTATTGCTCTCCACTCTTGACAGGTTCAATCGGAACAATGGTATTTTCATTTTTCATCTCAATTGTTGGTGGACCCAATCCTTCTCACTGTTTGAATCTGCTTGCACTTACTTTGACTTTAATTGCTGCAATAATTTTAGCACGAAATTTCTTCTACTATAATTTTATCAAAAAAATCTCCCTATTATTTCTATTAATTATTAGTTTGACTGTGGGAACTTATTTGTTGTACATTAAGTATGGTTATATAAATAGGCGATATATAAATCCTTTTCTAATAGAATAAATGGACCCGGCTCGTCGTAGCGTCTCACTGGAAATTCAGTACCGGCGTCCCGCCGATATTTTTCTTTTCGCTCTACAGCAATTGCGCTTCACTATAACCCAACCAAATTTTCTTATCTTTGGTTAGTCCAGAACAATCAATTAGAATTAGTTAAAGGTTTATGACACTTCACCAATAGCAGAGCTGATTGCATGAGAATAACACTTCCAATTATATTTTCCCTTTTTACCTCTGTTGCCAACTTTGGACAGGAAGCTCCGGACTTTATTCCCTGGAGTGATACGACGATCTATGAATTATCTCAGGAAGGCAAATTCTCAGACAGCTTGCAATTCAAAATTGCTCGATTTTTTTACAAGGATGGAAACATTATTTATGAAGGCATAACGGATACTGTGCGCGGTATTATTTATCAAAAGCATTTTTTGCACGATGGAAACATTGATAACGAAGGACCAATGAATTTATCGGGAAATTACCATATTGGAAAATCGAAATATCGCTTGCCCAATGGAAAATATAAAATCGTTGAATTTGATAATCCGTACCAAGCGTCCAGGGAAAAAGCGATTGAAATAGCGCGAGAACGTGGTTTAAAAAAGGGCCGAATCGAAGTATTTGAGCAAATGATTGACCGGATTTATTATTGGCAAGTAATTAGTTGGACAAAAGAGGGCTGTTGCGCGGACAAAGGGGAGTTCCTTTATGTTAGACGCAGTAATGGCGATGTGATTATGCCTAAAGACAATCAAATGGAGTCCTTTGACTAGTAACTAACATTAACCATGGCTCGGCCTACTCAGGCCTAGCCTCCTGCTATGACTTTAAGATCCGGCCTCCCACCAATATTTTTCGTTTCGCTCTACAGCAATTGCGCTTCACTATAACCCAAACCAAATTTCCGTATCTTTGATTAAGCTGTATCGATAACAATAATTTTTGTAATAGCTTTTGTAACGGTTGACTTTCCGGAGGGCAGTTCAACCAATTAATTGAATTTATTATGTGGAACAAATTACTTATTCTTTCTCTGACTTTTCTACTTGTGAGCTGTGGCAACTCTTCTATGGACAAAAATAGCCTCGTTGACAGCTCAGCATCTTTGGTTACTGATACAACAACTAAAGACTATGCTACTATTCTTACAGAAAAGGAAAGAAAATATCTGGAAACACCTATTGACCCGCCTGGCGATTTAATCGCATCTATTACCTTTAACGTGAAAACAACGGATAAAGAATATCAAAACGGATTAATTCCTCATGCAAATCTCGAAAAACCTGACAAAGACCTTAAAAATCTTGTCGATGGAAACAAAACTGTTATTTCAGATAAAAGAATAACAGTTATTATTGACTATCCGGTGACAAATGAATACAGGTTTGACTTGGAATCAAAAAACGGGTTCACACGCGAATTACTTCTGAAGGAAATAAGTAGAAAGTATTATGAAATGTATGCCGAGGAGGAGAAGTCTGCGACTGTTAAAACCATACCTCTGGACAAACGAACAACGATGTACAACCGAAACGAGACTAATGGCAAATATGGCATATGGGGTCACGACATCGCAGACTTAGTCTTATCCGAAGTGTCTGTATTTAAAACACCAAGCGGACAAATTGTTGTCCTGCTAGTTATAGAATCGTAAACCCATTAGACATGAGCAGCAAAAATAAATCTGAAATTGATGGACATCTGGACATTAAAATAGTTGAGAACAGCGACGAATTTGAAGGCAAAATTGAAACCTGGCAAGAGATTTTAATTCATGGTGATCCCAACGGGCTTCGTTCACTGGCCAGACTATTGGTTAAAATTGCTGACACGAACCAGGAAGAAAGATCAGACCTTCCAATAGGGGCACGCGAACACATGCATCTTAACCCTGACTCAGACTTAAGTAAAAATTCAAATCACGTAATAGTGGGTAGACTTGACGCTAAAGGGACTGGAGAATTTTATAAAGACTACATTACAAATAAGAACTAAAGAAAGCGGCTCATAACTGTGTGCAAATGGTATTTTTGTGCAGTAACATTTAAATGCATAACTTGTACTTAGCTAAAACAGCCGCCAGCATGCTGTTCGTTATAAACCAAGTTAGTGACAGAGTTATACAATATATTACCAGCGGATTTGAGAGCATCTTTTGAGAGCCTTGACTATGAAGAAGAAGGTGGTTTAACCGTCCAATCAATAGACTATCTCGACAACGAACTGCATTTTACTTTTTCTATTTTCCTTGGGGACATCAATCAAAACGAAACCCAGAGCTGGAAACTACAAGTTTTGAATTATCGCGATGGGAAAATTGACACCGAAAATTTGGGTGGTTATTTCAGTTTCTACAGTGAGCATTTTCTTCTGTCTGAATTTAGTGACTCTGAGACCGAGCTATATTTTAGAAAGCGCACTAACAATTCCGAAAAATTATTTGCTGAGATTTATAAAATTCACATCACAGTATTCGACAATTATTTTCCATTGGAAAAATTTACAAATGGATCCGACTTATTAAAACTTTGTCAAGCAGACAGTGGTATTTTTGCACGCGGGCCAAAACGGGTATTAAAGTATTATTATGACGCTCTTAATAAGGCTGGCAGCGAACCATATTATTATGGGGATTTTCCTCCACAAAAGTGGGATGGTGAAAAATGGGTGCCGGAGGATAAAAACTTAAAACTAGTTTTACTCGGAGGGACTTATTTCATCGGGACAGAGTTTGTTTATAAACGACTCAACTAGAAAATGGCTTGTAACAACGCATAAAGCTGTACTGCTCTTCTCCCTGTTTTGGAGTCTCGTTGGACATTCGTACTTTAGCTTCACAGACCCGGGCACGAACGCTAGCTAGCGGTCCGTTACCTGTAAGCTTTGACCTAATGACACAGTTAGAATTTAAAATCGGTAGGACTAATGACAACAGAGAAATCCGTTGGCGTACCGTCGCAATCATAGAGTTCAACTATCAAAAAATTATTGGACTTTCAGATGATAATCAATGGTTAACTGTTTCAGGCTCTGACGAATCAAATAATCTTCATATCATTTCCAATCGAGAAGATTGTTATTATTTAATGGCCATTCTTGAGAAATCGAGGGAAGAAATCGAAAGCAATATAAAGGCAGGAATTGGAAATCTAAATGTGCCAATTTTGCAATATGACAATTTTCCGTTCCTGGATTTAATAAAATTCTCACTTTCCGCTGACTCCAAGCACTGGGGCACTAAAGCTGCTTTATGGCTAAGGCAAGAGGATTTCGATGATGAACTTAATGATATCGTGACTAAAATAATTTGTAAAAAAGCGCTCGACCAAAAAACATCGCATCAAATCTTTACGATGATGAGACGATATCAACGTACAAAAGCAAACAGGTGACAGCAAAAGTTGCGCCACCGAGGGCAGAGACAGAATTGGGTATAAAAACAATTTTAGTTTGACGCTGCGTCGTCACGTGATATAGTTTTGCTTTTGCATAGTATATTTTTAACTTCACGATGGACGTCGGAGCATTTTGAAAATTGGCAGCGTTTGGAGGCCGTACGACTCTGGACATGAGTCTGTTACCAGTAATGAGCAAAGACCTGGACCTTAGGAATTCTCGCGTATTTTCTCTATATTTAATGAGTGAAAAAGCAAACACGTATACCGCAAGACTTCGTAGTTGACAAGCTGACAAATTCAATTGAAAATATCGTTACAGGAGACAGTTTTGCGACAACTATAAGCTTGATCTCTAAGCAGGACTTATTGAAAATTACAAAAAAAGCAGGTTGGTCATTTAATTGGAAGCATGAATTTCAGCAACCATACAGAGACGTTTATAAGCTGACAATAGTAAATAACTTGCAGATTGTTCAAGGACTCGTTTGCCTTCAGGTAATGACGGATCATGTTTATATGCATCTTTTAGAAAGCGCACCATTCAATCGAGGAAACTCGAAAATGTACGCTGGAGTTGCAGCAAACCTTGTGGCGTTTGCTTGCCAACTTTCGTTTCAGCGAGGACACAATGGAAATGTTTCTTTTGTCTCAAAGACACGCCTAATCAAACATTACGAAGATACTCTTGGGGCAATTCACATCGGAAAACAAGTAATGATTATTGAAAAATTGGCTGCTGCAAAATTAATTGATAAGTACTTTAAAAACATTTAGCATGAAATCAAAAAAAGAACTCAATGTGGATTTTATTGGTGGACAAGGTTCGCTGACAAAGGAACAAGAAAGAATGATCTCAGACTTTCTTAAATCACGTTCAACAAAAAAGCATCAAGTTTCCCGCAAACAGACAACAAAAGGAAAAGTAGCAGCATAGATAAAGCTTACCCTACAAAGTCTGAACACAAGCATGCAGAAAACAAACAAAAAATCTAAAGCGCTACCAAAGGACAAGCTGAAGATCCGGCTGAACTCCAACGAGAATCCGTATCCTTCTGCTGAGAGTCGACAAAAGCAGCTTGAACCCCGCAGGTTGGCTTCTTATTTTATTGTATTCATGGACAAGGGCTCTGTTACTTACAAACTGGACTTACAGGACATGACCGTTACCGAAGGAGACTTGCTTTTTGCGATGCCCAATCAGATTTTTGTCCCCCCAACGAAAACAGACAATTTAAAATATTTTAAAGTACTGTTTGATGAAAATACCCTGGCCTTGTTGCCGCAACGTTTTTCTTTTTTGGTCAATCCTTTAAACTCGCAAACCATACGTTTGGAGGCTGCGGTGAGGGAGAGGGTAAGAACCGTGTTTGACATTTTGAATCGGCTGATTCATACAGAGAACCAGGTAAGCGACTCAGAAATTGTATTGGCTTATCTGAATTTACTCTTATCCGAATTGAACAGTGCCTATTTTAAAAATGAATCGCTGAGTAACGTCAATACCAATTTATCAAAGTTCGTAGAATTCAAATTGATGGTAGAAACGCATCTTACAGAACAACCCTCTATTCACAGCATTGCAGGGA
>CAZMHW010000062.1:0-12393 GCA_964566105.1 uncultured Akkermansia sp. | reverse complement strand
GTTGGTAGGCTCATCCAACAACAAAATATCAGGTCTTTGCAAAAGCAATTTTGCCAATTCTATCCTCATACGCCATCCCCCACTGAATTCAGCAGTCTGGCGGGTAAAATCTTTACGTTCAAATCCCAGACCTTTTAAGATCTTTTCTATCTCCTCGTGTACGTTGTTCACTCCCAGCATATCCAGACGTGTATACACATCCGTTTGTTCTTCAATCAGGGCCAGATACTCCTTGCTTTCGTAATCAGTACGCGTCTCTAACTGGTGATTTATTTCCTGGATGCGGTATTCCAGTTTTTGAATTTCCTCAAAGGCGGTCTCGGTTTCCTCAAACACAGTGCGACCGTGTTGATGAATCATATCCTGCGGCAGGTACCCTATCTTGCAGGACTTAGGCATGGAAATATCGCCCTTGGTTGGATTTTGGTTTCCGGATAAAATTTTAAGCAAAGTCGATTTACCTGCCCCATTTTTACCGGCAAGGCCAATACGATCTTTTGTATTAATTAAAAAGGAAATATTATCAAAAAGGTCGTAGCCCCCAAAACTTACCGTTACACCATTAACTGAGATCATCTGTATTCAAAAATTAGTAAGGGGCAAAGATAAGCTTTTTTGGATGATTTTTAACTAACTTTACCTCCATTCGCACCCTGCATGAAATACCTGAAACTCCTTATACAACATATCCTGCAAAAGCCATCCCTTTATTTTCTGCTCGTTCTTTTGATTTTCTCTATTGACCGTCACAAACGTTATGAAAGCAATAAAGATGATCTCGGCTCCTTTTACAGCGATATCGGAGAGTATTATCGCTATTTGCCTGACCTCTTTATAGTCGGTCCCGAGGCATCCAAACAGGCCATAAAGCAAAACAAACGAACTATTGGAATGGCCCTGCTCTACACTCCCGGGTTCATTGTTGGGCACGTTAAGGCAAAGCTGGAAGGTGCAGCCCTTACCGGCTATTCTAAGCCCTATCAATGGGCTGTTCGCTGGGGCACAATTCTGTACGTACTATTGGGTATTTTCTTCTGCCGTTTAAATCTGCTGATGTTTTTTAACGAAGTAATTACCTGCATAAGTCTGATCTGTCTCTTCTTCGCCACAAATCTGTTTTATTATACTTACTCCTGGGGAGAAATGCCACATAGTTACCTGTTCAGTTTAAATTCGATTTTCATTTACTGTGTACTGCAATTTCTTTTGAAGGGCAAAAAACAGTACTTGCCATGGATTGGATTCTTAGCCGGCTTTATCACCCTGGTGAGGCCTACCGGTATCATTGTCCTGTTGTTTCCCCTACTTTTCGATGTAAGCTCTGTAACTCAATTTCTCGCGCGACTTAAACTTATCGTGAGTCCTATCCGGTTTTTGTTTTGGTCGATACTTTTGTTCTTACTCCCTATGCTTGCGCAGGTGATCATGTGGAAAGTCTTTGTCGGACATTTTGTTTATTACAGCTACGGTAACGAACGTTTCTATTTTTCGGATCCACAAATTACAAATTTTTTGTTCAGTTACTGCAAGGGATGGCTGCTCTACACACCACTCATGTCTCTGGCAATTATTGGCGTCCTTCTATCGTTCAAACGTTTGAAACCATTTTTTTTCTTCACTATTCTATTTCTCCCACTAACTATTTATATTTTGAGTTCCTGGTGGGACTGGACATATGGCGGATCGTTTGGTTGTCGGGTCATGGTAGATTTTTATGCATTTCTAATTTTCCCACTCGCTGTATTTATTTCCTGGGTTTGGCAACTCGCTCCTAACTTTATTATCCTGAACTATGCTATTCGCCTGGCAGCATTAACTGTTT
Source organism: uncultured Akkermansia sp. (assembly GCA_964566105.1). GTDB lineage: Bacteria > Bacteroidota > Bacteroidia > B-17B0 > Aurantibacillaceae > Aurantibacillus. Next base: position 10,571 of record CAZMHW010000062.1, on the reverse strand, counting down.
TTTACTTATTAATACAACTCAATCTTTTACAAATCATGCAAATTAGATGCAGCATTATGCATTGGAACGGGGTTAGCAAAGAGAGTTACTGGCTCATGTTTGGGAAATCGGAATTCAATGAGGCAGAATTGAAAGAAATACGCTCAAAAAACAAACCGCCTAATTCAATAAAAATGCTTCGGGGAGAAAGAGATCTTGACTAAAATTCAGTCTAAAGAATTCTTCAGACAATTAAAGGTACTTTCCATATTTTTGTTTACTGAAAACGCATTGTTAACATTACCTTTATCCAACACATTCTTAATTCTGGAATCCGTATCAGGATGAGTACTCAGGTATTTCATTAACGCCGGTTGTTCCCCTCCTGCCTTTTTAAGCAATTTCAACAGATCTACCATACCCTGTGGATTTGTTTTATTCTCCAGCATTATCTCGTAACCTTTATTATCGGCCTCAGTTTCCAACTCCCGCGAATAATTCAATTGTTTAAATTCATTAATTTGTGAGAGCACCGCCGAACTCATGCCGGAAGCATCGCCCATGACCGAAGACAAAATAAATCCTGCGGCCGCGCTTCTGAAAATGCTTTTTAAGGAATGACGGTTATTTACGTGACTTATTTCGTGCCCAAGCAAAGCAACCAACTCTTCATAAGAATTCATTTGTTTTAGAATTCCTGTATAAATAAAAATCTGGCCTCCGGGCAAGGCAAAAGCGTTGAGTTCTTCCGATTCAACAACCGTGGCCTGAATAGGATAACTCTCATCCAGGTCGAGCTGCCCGATAAATTTGTTGGCAAAGTAGGTGGCGGAATCATTTATTTTTTCCTGCCCTCTCACAGCCTCTCCTATATTTTTCCCCATTTCAATCTCAAGATCTGTGGGTACAAGGGCAACCGATTTTTCGGCTACCCAGGGGATAACATGAAACCACGAGAAATATAAGAGTGCTAAACAAAAAGCAGCAATTGACAACAAGGTTTTGTTGCGCTTAAAAAAACTTTCCTTTACTTCAGGGATCGTGTTTCCCGACCAGCGATTGTAAATATCAAAAGCTATGGCGTCCGAACATTCCAGGCGTTGTGTTACCGGATTTCCGTAGGTAATTTCAAGTGCGCTGTTATCGAAACGGCAATCTGAAAAATGTTTCAGGGACCAGATAATCAAATCACTTTTTTGATTCTTGAGATAAATATAAAGATTGTCGTTTACAACCGACAACTCACAATCGAGCACAACACCAGTCACCAGATTATGGTAAATTCCTTTGTTAGTCATTACTCTCCTTATTTACAGCTTAATTGAGATCGTACACCAACTCTGTAAATTTATCCAGCTCCATTAAAAACTCATTGTCAATCGCAATTTTATTTTTCTTGGAGAACAAACGAATATTCTGATGCTGCTCTTCGTCTTCAACATAAAACTCTACGTTGCTTTTCCCTTCATGCCGATTCATAAGGCTTTCCAGCCTCAGAACCACACTCTCATCCAGCTTGTCCAGTTTTATTTTCAGTTTAATCAGATTAAACGCATTCTTTTTTACCTCATCGAGCAACTCAATTTTACTGAGTTTAATTTCAAGACTTCCCGGTTGGTTGTAACGTTCCTGCACACGTGCTTTAATGAAGACAAAAAGTCCCTGCACCATGTATTTGTTGTACTCAATAAAATCTTTTCCAAAGAGCATTAACTCTACACTTCCGTTATAATCTTCAATAATGAGTTTACCAAAAGCGTTCCCTGTTTTACTGGTACGGTTTTCAAAACCTGTAACGATGCCTCCAAAAATCACTTCACGATTTTTAAAAGGCTCTAATCCTGCCTTTAATTGCGCACAATTGGCATTGCAGCGGTGCTCAATAATTACTTTGTATGGATCCAAAGGATGTCCGCTGATAAAAAACCCTACCACTTCTTTTTCTCTGCTGAGTTGCTCTAACGCAGTCCAAGGCTCTACTTTTGCCGGAAGTTGTGGCTCTGATACCTGAATCTCATCCTCGCCTCCAAACAAACTGGCCTGTGAAGTATCGTTACCCAGACTCATCTGATTGGAGTATTTCACCATTTTGTCAATGAGTGTTTGTCCATCCACATCCGGTACAAAAAACATGGCGCGGTGTGTGCCTTCAAAACTATCAAAACCGCCGGCAAGGGCTAAACCTTCCAGGGATTTTTTATTAATGCTCTTACTGTCTAAACGTTTTGCCAGATCAAATACTGAAACAAATTTTCCATTGGCATTTCGCTCGTCAATAATATTTTTGACCGTGTTCTCTCCTACTCCTTTAATACTGGCCATTCCAAAACGGATGTCACCATTGGCGGTTACCATGAATTTTGCAAAGCCCTCGTTAATATCGGGACCAAGTACACGAATGCCCATGCGTTTACACTCTTCCATAAAAAACGCGATGGACTCAATGCTACCCGAGTGATTGAGTGTGGAAGCCATATACTCCGCAGGATAGTGCGCTTTTAAGTAAGCTGTCTGAAATGCCACGTAGGCATAACAGGTAGAGTGCGATTTGTTGAACGCATAGGATGCAAAAGCCTCCCAGTCCTTCCATACCTTTTCAAGCACCTTTGCATCGTGACCATTTTTAGTGGCGTTTTCAATGAAAAGGGGTTTGAGTTTATCAAGGGTCTTCTTATCCTTTTTCCCCATGGCCTTACGCAGAACGTCGGCATCACCTTTGGTAAAGTTGGCCAATTTCTGACTCAGACGCATTACCTGTTCCTGATAAACGGTAATCCCATAGGTTTCCTGAAGAAACTCATCCATTCCTTCGAGGTCATAGGTTACGGCTTCCCTGCCGTGTTTACGGTTAATGTAATTTGGGATATACGCCAAAGGTCCTGGCCTGTACAAGGCGTTCATCGCAATAAGATCCGTAAAAGCATCGGGCTTTAATTCTTTCAGGGACTTTTGCATCCCGGCACTTTCATACTGGAAGATCCCATTTGTTTCACCCCGTTGAAAAAGCTCATAGGTTTTTTCATCTTCGAGTGAAATGGCATCAATGTCAATGTCTATATTCCGAGTTTGTTTGATAAAGGAAATAGCATCCTTAATAATGGTCAGCGTTCGTAAACCAAGGAAGTCCATTTTCAATAACCCCGCGCTTTCCGCTACCGAGTTATCAAACTGGGTCACAAGCATGTCGCTGTCTTTACCTTTGGTAACCGGCACATACCTTACCATTTCGCCGGGAGTTATGATTACGCCGCAGGCATGAATACCTGTGTTACGGAGACACCCCTCCAATTCGTAAGCCTGTTTCAGCACCTTGGATTTATCACCCGGTTCATCCGCCAATTTTCGGAAATTATGCGATTGTTCAATCACCTCCCGTTTACCTTCGATCTTACCAAGATATTTGGCATCAATGCCACCTGGCTTTAATAGAGCCCTGAGCTTAGCGTCCAGACTGTCCGGAAACATTTTGGTAAGACTGTTCGCATCATCCAATGGCAGATTTAATACACGCGCTGTATCCTTGATGGCGGATTTCCCTCCCATAGTACCGTAGGTGATAATCTGTGCCACCTGGTCTGAACCGTATTTATTAATTACATAGTCAATTACCTTGCCCCGACCTTCGTCGTCAAAGTCAATATCTATATCGGGCATGGAAATACGATCGGGATTTAAGAAACGCTCAAAGAGGAGGTCGAACTTGATTGGATCTACATTGGTAATTCCCAAACAATAAGCGATCGCCGAGCCGGCAGCAGATCCACGACCCGGCCCTACCGAAACACCCAATCGCCGGGCTTCCGTGATAAAATCCGCAACAATTAAAAAATATCCGGGGTATCCCATTCTTTCAATGGTGGCCAATTCAAAATCTATTCGTTCTTTAATTTCGGGTGTAAGATCCGGATAACGTTTTGCCGCTCCTTTATAGGTGAGCTCCGTCATGTACACAAATTGTTCGGCGATGACGCGCATTTCCGCCTTAAGATCAGTGATGGCTTCTTCACTAAGATTTTTGGCATGCCAGTCTTTTTCTTTTAAAGCAACAATACGTTTAAAAGAGGCCTCAATTTCATCAAACTTGGAATCAATAAAGTCCTGCGCAATTTCGAATTTAGGCAAGAGCACTTCCCTACCCAGCTTAAACTGCTCTACTTTATCTACAATAAGATTTGTATTCTCCAATGCCTCCGGCAGATCTCTGAACAAAGCTGCCATCTCAAGCGGAGACTTAAAATAAAACTCATCGCTCGGAAAAAATAAATTTCCAAGTTTTGGATTTGTTTTTAAAACCTTCAGAGCGTTATCATCTTCAAAATTCAATCCCTCCTTCACCCCTATTAAAATATCGCGGGAAAATGCACCCTTTTTATCTATGTAATAATTGCTGTTGGCCGCGAAATAATTTACCCCGTGTTTCCTTGCCAGTTCTAATAATTTTTCGTTAGCGTATTCCTCGTCCCGGGTTTGGTACTGACGATTAATCTCCACGTAAAAATCTTCTCCAAATTGTTCCTTATACCAAAGGAAAGCACTTTCCCCCTGTTGTTCTCCCAAATTTATTATGCTGTATGGCACTTCCGAATTCAATGAACCTGTTGTAGCGATCAAACCCTCTTTGTACTTCATCAATACATTTTTATCCACGCGCGGCACATAATAAGCACCATCTATGAGTCCAATAGAACTAATGCGGCACAGGTTTTCATATCCTTTCCTGTTTTTGGCGATTAAAACTTGCGTAAAGCCATTGTCCTTTTTGCTTTTGTCTTTGTGGTCGGCACAAATATTCACCTCACAGCCAATGATGCATTTTAGCTCATTTTTCTTTTCGCCTACTATTTCACCCTTGTCTATGGCCGCATTGTGTTCTTTGATTTTTTTATTCTGAGCGTCAATTTCTTTCCAGAATAAAAAGGCGCCATACATGTTTCCATGATCGGTCAGGGCAAGTCCGGGACTTCCGAACTCAATGGCTTTATTAACGATGGTAGATACATCGCTGGTGGATTGTAATACCGAGAACTGTGTATGGTTATGCAAATGACTGAAACGTATATTTGTTCCACTCAGTGGGGAAGTGTTCGCTATACTCGCTTTTTTCGCTTCTTCTTCTTTCTGTTTCAGAGCTTCGCGCTCTTTTTCTTCCCGTGCTTTTCGTTCTTTCCAATATTGCTCGTGTTTACTGAGTTCTGTAAAATCCGGAGCTACATAATTGATCAATGGCAGAACATCCGCACCAATCTCTCTTACTTTGGTAATGCCACGCTTAATAATCTCAAAAAATACATGCGAGGTTGCTGCCACGTCAAATGCCGCGTTGTGCGCCTCTTCAAAGCCCTTGTTAAATAACTTTTGATAAAGTTCCGTTAAGGTTGGCCATTTGAATTTGCCACCACGTCCACCTGGAATAGCGCAGTATTCCGTGGTCTGATCGTTTTTGGTATCAATAAAAGCTTTGGAGGGAAGAATGTTTTCAAAACCACAACGCAATAATTCCGCGCCAATGATGTTGATGTCAAATTCAATGTTATGTCCACATAAATAGGTGGTTTGGGAAACCACATCTATAAATTTCCGGAGAGTTTCTCTCAGGTCGAGACCTTCCTCGTTGGCCCTTTCGTTGGTAATACCATGAATTTGTATGGTTGCAAAAGGAATGGTGTACCCTTCAGGTTTGATAATAATGGAATCGTGCTGTAGTAAATTCCCTTTATCATCGTGCAACTGCCAGGCCACCTGTACCATGCGTGGCCAGTTGTCCAGGTCAGAGACAGGTGCGTTATAGTTACGGGGTAAGCCGGTGGTTTCGGTATCAAAAATTAAGAACATACTTCCTTCAGAGTTATTGAATTAAATTTACGATTTTAAGAGCGGAGTATTTTACAATTTATGTGAAATACGACCTCTAAATTTAGGCAATTTATGCGCGGTGAGGGGTAACTGTTGAAAAAAATGGAAAGCTTAAAAAAACGTGAACCGACCCCAACAGTTCCTCTTGTGAACAAATAAGGGGTATAAGCGTGACTTTAAAAGCGTAAACGCACTTCCGGGATTGTATTTGTTTTATTTTCAATTAAATACATTTCACAATTAGGTTTTGCTATTTCGCGTAAACTATTATCTTTGCAAGTCTTAAAAAATTTGTAACAGAAATAATGAATAAGCAAAAGAACGTTCAGCCACAAGTTGATACAGAAAGAAAAAAAGAACACACCAGTGTTTTAGAAAAAATCAGGAGAAGAACCGGATTATTAGTAGGTATAGTTGGACTTGCCTTAGTCATTTTTATTTTAGAAAGTTTGCTGGGTTCAGGAGCTTCCATCTTTGGTGGTAATGAAATGGCCTATGCCGGTACTATTAATGGCAAAAAGATCGACAGGAACGAGTTTATCAGCCGTTATGAGATGCAAATCAACAATTACCGTCAACGTAATCAGGGACGTGACGTAGACGAGGGTACCAGAACCCAGGCTATTGAAACCACCTGGCAACAATATATTATTGAACTGGTGATGAAACCTCAGTTCAGTAAAATTGGCATTAACGTAGGTGAAGACGAATTATACGAAACCGTGGTAGTAAATCCGGTTCAAACCATCGTTCAAAACTTAACCGACCCTAACACCGGTAAAGTAAACGAACAATTTTCACGTCCTGACGGAACATTAGACCCTGTTAAATGGAGACAAGCCGTACAAAGCGTTACTGGTGATAACGAAGTGGCAGTGCGTAACATGGAGGAACAGGTGAAAAATACCCGTTATTTCGAAAAATTCAGATCATTGGTAAACAAAGGTCTTTATGTAACCAAAGCTGAAGCAAAAGAAAATTTCAAAAATCAGGATACCAAAGTTTCCATTTCATATGCGGTAAAACGTTTTGACTCGGTAAGCGACAGCACTATTAAAGTAACTGATTCAGATCTGCAAAAATATTACAACGATAATTCTTTCCGTTTCATGAACATGGAAACAACCCGCAGCATTGAGTATGTAGCTTACGATGTAATGCCAAGTGCGGAGGATCTGGCAGCGATTGAAAAAAATGCTCAGGAAACTGCCGCTGCGTTTAAAGGAAAAAATATTCACGAAGACAGTTCTTTTATGGCACAGGAAAGTGAAAACGGCATGATCTCCATGCAGGATTTCACTAAAAAAACCATGATTGTTCGCGATTCAAGTATTTTTACTTCTGCTCCCGGTACTGTATTTGGTCCTTATAACGAAGGTGCTTATTTTAAAATTTACAAACTGGAAGAAGTGAAAGCTGTTGCGGATAGCGGTAAAGTAAGACACATTTTGATAGCTTATGCCGGCGCTGAAAGATCAGAAGCTACCCGTACCAAAGATCAGGCTAAAAAACTATCAGACAGTCTCGTTACTCTGATTAAAAAAGGCGGAAGCTTTGATCAATTTGTAGAGCAATTCAGCGACGACGGTGGAAAAAAGAAACCGGTAGCCAGTTTTGCTGATCCAAGACTGAAAGACCAACTCTCGCAAATTTTATTTAACGTAAATGATACCAATTCCTGGAGAGGAAGAGGCGGAAACTACGGTTGGATAAAAGCTACCGGATCTGGAATGGCAGAGGCTTTCGTAAAAGGAGCTACTGAACAAAATAAAGGCGACCTTATTATTAAGGAATCACAATTCGGATACCACATTATGGAAGTGCTGGATATTTCCAAAACCCGTTTTAACAACTATAAAGTAGCACAGATTTTCAAAGCTATTGCCCCTAGCGATGAAACCAACCAACGTATCTTTGCTACAGCTAATCAGTTTGCCGGAGAAAATAACACCGGAGAATTATTCGACAAAGGAGTTACCAGCCAAAAACTGGTTAAACGTATGGCTGACAATATTAAGGAAGGTGATTATCAAATTGCCGGTCTGGATGGCGCCAAAGAATTGGTAAAATGGGTGTACACTGCCAATAAAGGTGATGTAAATATTTTTACCCTGACTAATAAACACGTAGTCGCTAAAATAAGCGGTATTCGTAATAAAGGTATTTTACCTCTTGAAGAAGTAAAAGCGGAAGTGACTGCCAAAGTGATTCAGCAAAAGAAAACCGAAATGTTTACTGAAGAATTCAAAAACAAAGCGGCAGGTGCTAAAACAGTAGAAGAAATCGCCTCAAAATTAGGTGTGGAAGCTAAAAAAGCGGATAACATTAATTACATGGCCCGCATGATTGATGGTCTGGGACCTGACAATATTATGGTTGGTACAGCTATTGGAAGCAAGATTGGCAACGTTACCAAACCTATTGCAGGGAACAATGGTGTTTTTGTTCTGTCGGTTTTATCCGCAAACTCTAATCCTCTTCCTCCAACCTTGAAGGATCTGCAAATGGAAGCTGAACGTACTTTAGGAGCACGCTCCGACTACGAAGTATTTACTGCACTCAAAGACATGTCGGACATTGAGTTCCACAAATCTAGAATAGACTAAAACTTAAAAATCCCCTCCTTAACGAGGGGATTTTTTTTGCTGTTTTTATTTTAATTTATCCGCTCATTTATGAAGATTGCTGACATACTCAACGAACTGGAAACCTTTGCTCCCCTTAATTACCAGGAAGAATACGATAATTGCGGGCTCATAACCGGTGAGAGAAACTGGGAAGCCAAAGGAGCTCTGCTTACGCTTGACTGTACGGAAGAGATTGTAGAAGAGGCCATCAAAACCAGGTGTAACCTCATCATTGCACATCACCCAATTGTTTTTTCAGGACTTAAAAAATTTAATGGTTCCAACTACGTAGAACGTACCATTATTAAAGCCATTAAGAACGATATAGCCATTTATGCCTGTCATACCAATATTGACAATGTAAAAAACGGGGTTAATAAAAAAATAGGCGAAAAACTGGGACTCGAAAATCTCAGAATACTGGCTCCTAAAGGAAACCTGTTAAAAAAAATCGTCACGTTTGTGCCCGATTCGCACCTGCAAAAAGTTCAGACGGCCCTGTTTGAAGCCGGAGCGGGTAACATAGGAAACTACGACAGCTGTAGTTTTACAGCGGAAGGTACCGGCACATTTAAAGGCAACGATGCCAGTAAACCCTTTATTGGTAAAGCAAACGAGCTGAGCCGGGAAAAAGAAAGCCGGATCGAGACAATTTTTGAGTCCTGCAACCAAAATAAAGTGCTTGCAGCCCTTCTTGCGGCTCATCCTTACGAAGAAGTTGCCTACGACCTCTACCAACTCTCAAATGTACATCCCCAGGTGGGTAGTGGTATGATTGGAGAATTAAAAGAACCCATGTTGGATACAGACTTTTTAAATCATGTTAAAAAGACATTTAAAGTTCCTACCTTAAAACACACTAAAAAACTCCAAAAAAGCATTAAAAAAGTGGCTATTTGCGGCGGAAGTGGTCGTTTTTTGTTAAAAAACGCTATTCAGGCCCAGGCGGACGCTTATATTACAGCAGATTTTAAGTACCATGAGTTTTTTGATGCAGAAGATAAGCTCCTTTTAATTGACACCGGACACTACGAATCGGAGCAATTTACCCCGGAAATCTTTTATGAGATTATTCAGAAAAAATTTACTACATTTGCAATCCATTTATCGAAAATCAATACGAACCCGATAAATTATTTTTAATACTATGAGCGCAAAAATTAAAGAAAAAATAGATGCTTCGATCGAAGGAAAATTAAAAAACCTCTATCAGTTACAATTAATTGACAGCAAGATCGATAAATTACGCACTATTCGTGGTGAGTTACCATTAGAAGTAAGTGATCTGGAAGATACAGTGGCTGGGTTGGAAACACGTCTTGCTAATGTAACGGAGGAAGTTGCAGAACTTGAAAATCAGTTGAACGAGAAAAAGCAAAACATTAAGGATTTTAAGGCCAACATTAAGAAATACGAAGCGCAACAAAATAAAGTACGTAACAACCGTGAGTACGATGCTATCACCAAAGAAATTGAATTTCAGAATTTAGAGATTCAGCTGGCTGAAAAACGCATGAAAGAAGCGAAAGCAAGCATCGTGATTAAATCTGAATTACTTGAAAAAAGTAAGGTGGAGTTTGAAGAGCGCAGTAAAGATTTAAAAGCGAAAAAAGGAGAACTGGAAGAAATCATCGCTGAAACTGAAAAAGAAGAAAAAGATTTGATGAAGGAAAGTGAGAAAGCTTCTTCTACAATCGAAGACCGTTTATTAAACGCATACAAACGTATCCGCGCTAACTCACGTAACGGACTGGCTGTTGTGGCGGTTGAACGTGATGCGTGTGGTGGATGTTATAACAAAATCCCACCTCAACGTCAATTGGACATTCGTTTGAATAAAAAAATTATTGTGTGCGAACATTGCGGACGTGTATTGGTGGATGGTATGTTGATTCCTGATGCAGGTCTTGAAGATGTAAAAAAATAATTTTTTTTTCTTGACTAATTAAAATTAATCTGTTACATTTGCAGACCAAATTACAAAGCAAAAAAAACAACGTTCTTTCAATTTGTAATTTAAAAAAATTCAACCTTCGCTAAAGCTACGGTTGATAAAAGGGAGCTTAGCTCAGCTGGTTCAGAGCATCCCGACTACCGTCGGGAGGGTCAATG
>CAZMHW010000061.1:0-12469 GCA_964566105.1 uncultured Akkermansia sp. | reverse complement strand
ATAAAAACCAACAAACTCTTCGAACATTTCAAAGGATGGCAGGAAGGTTACGGCGCATTCACCTACTCCACACGTGAAAGAGAAATGTTAATCAATTACATCAAAAACCAGGAAGCACATCACTCCAAAAAAACATTCCTGGAAGAATACCTCGACTACCTAAAAGAATTTGAAATCGAATTCGACGAGAGATATTTAACTTAAAAGAAGATTTTTAAAAAAATAAAAAACAAACCACACGTTCAAGCCCCCGAATACCCTGTAAAATCAAGCGTTTTTGATTTTTACAAAAATTTATTTGGCGGTATAAAAATAATTGCATTACATTTGCGTCAGAATTAAAACCACCCTTTGTGTGTTTTAATTTATTAAGAAGTGGCGAGAGAATAGGCTCTATGACCCACTGGCAACCAACTAAAAGCCCCGAGCATGTCGACGGGTTGGAAAACAGGTGCCAACTCCTACTCCGGCGAAAAACGGAGAAAAATAAATTAAAAAAAATAAAAATGAGACACACAGTATCACAAAACAAAAGAAACACCCCTTCCCGCGGAATTAATTCTATTTCCCTTATTCATCCATTTATGATGGTTTGTTGTATGTGTAGCATGTGCTGCATGTGCCAGGCCTAAACTTTCTTTTTTAGTAAGAAAGCTCTTGATCCGGCATTCCGGAGCCTGATATGGCATTTCCATTTCCGGAGATTCCCTTTAACAATTTAACCATTCAAAAAAAAGATGAAAAAAAATAACATAAATCCGCAAACACATTCCCTGGCTTCCAATTTATTAGGAGAAAAAGAACACCAGGATTTTTTAAACTTCCAATCCGAATACGGCATTGCCATCCGTGGTGGTTCACGTTCCATACATCCGGAACTTCACACCAAAAGAATAAGCAGCACCATCAATCTCCTTCGCTCTCAGGAGATCAGACAACTCAGTTTTTCCGGAACTCTCTTAAACAACTAAGCAGCCATGAACCCACACCTCTTTAAGTATAACAAACGCTTTCCGCTAGAGAACGGACAATACATTTCCGAACTCCAGCTTGCTTATCACACCTATGGAACACTCAACCCCGATGCCAGCAACGTCATCTGGGTGTGTCACGCCCTTACCGCCAACAGCGATGTATTCGACTGGTGGAAAGGCCTCTTCGGAGAACAGGATCTTTTTAATCCACAAGAACATTTCATTGTTTGCGTCAACAATCTTGGTTCCTGTTACGGCAGCACGGGACCCTTAAGCCCGAACAGAGATACAAAAGAGCCCCTGTTCAATTACTTCCCTGAGATAACTATCAAAGACATTGCCCGCAGTCTCGATTTGTTGCGTGCACAATTAGGAATTAAAAAAATTTACAGCCTCATTGGTGGCTCGCAGGGCGGACAGATCGCCCTAGAATGGTCTCTTTTAAACGAGGATGTGACAGAAAATTTAATTTTGATCGCTACCAACGCGCAACACTCGCCCTGGGGAATTGCCTTTAACGAATCACAACGCCTGGCGATTAAAGCAGACCGAACCTATTATTCCAACCTGGAAGACGCGGCGCAAAAAGGATTAGCAGCAGCCAGAAGCATTGCCCTGCTGAGTTACAGAAGCTATGATACTTACGCGGCCACCCAAAATGACAGCAACCTCGATAAAACCGGAAATTATCTGTCAGCCTCGTACCAGCGTTACCAGGGAGAAAAATTCATTCAACGCTTTAATGCCTATTCCTATGTGCGTTTGTTGAACGCCATGGACAGTCACAATGTAGCCAGAGGCAGAGCCGAAAGCATAGAAGAAGCGCTTAACAGGGTCAAGACCAAAACACTGATCATCAGCATTACCAGCGATATTTTATTTCCTTTGGAGGAACAGCGTTTGCTCGCAACATACATTCCCGGCGCCGTACATAAAAAAATAGATTCTGTTTACGGACACGATGGATTCTTAATAGAAACACAACAACTAAGTCTTGTTTTAAAAGACTTTTTTCAAAATCAAAAACATAAAACTCTAAAATCACAAAAAACACTCGTTATCTAATCATGGCAAAAAAATTAAAAATAGGACTCTTTGGCTTTGGCTGCGTAGGCCAGGGCCTTTACTACGTGCTCAACAACAGCACAGGATTTAAAGCAGACATTGTAAAAATAGGTGTGAAGAACCGGAACAAAGAACGCAGCGTTTCGCCCGAGCTCATTACTTTCGACAAATGGGAGATCCTGAACAATCCCGAAATTGATGTAGTAGTGGAACTCATTGACGACGTAGAAGAAGCGTTTGTGATTGTGAGTGAAGCCTTAAAAAAAGGAAAGCACGTGGTGACTGCGAACAAAAAACTCCTTGCCCTTCATTTGGAAGAGCTGTATGAGCTGCAACAAAAACACCAGGTATCGCTTTTGTATGAAGCCTCAGCAGGTGGCAGCATTCCCATTATCCGGACCCTTGAAGAATATTTTGACAACGAAGACCTGCAAAAAGTGACAGGCATTTTTAACGGCACCACAAATTACATACTCAGCAAAACCATCGACGAAAAACTTTCCTATGAAAAAGCCTTGCAACAGGCACAGGAAAAAGGATTCGCGGAAACCGACCCCACTAGTGACGTGGAAGGTTTTGACCCCAAATACAAAGCTGTTATTATTTCCTTTCATGCCTTCGGACTCATCATCCGTCCCGAACAAATTCTTAACCTCGGTATTACCACAGTCCGGGAAGAAGACATCCGCTATGCTTCAGAAAAAGGATACCGCATCAAACTCACACCTTCCATCCATCGCCTCGAAGAAAACAAGATCACTGCCTTTGTCCTTCCCTCCTTTGTAAAAAAAACCAGTCAATTATACAAGGTTGAAAATGAATTTAACGGGGTGATTGTGGAAGGACGTTTTTCCGGAGAACAATTTTTACAGGGAAGAGGCGCCGGAAGTCTGCCCACCGGAGCGGCAGTATTATCGGATATTTCAGCACTTTCTTACGGTTACAAATACGAATTCAAAAAACACGTGCAGAAACACGCTACCGAATTCACCGACAATGCCATACTCGATATTTACCTGCGCTACCATTCGCTTGTCGATCTCGAAAGCATTGAGTTCCTGGAAATTTCAGAACGTTACACCGGTGGAGAGTACAATTACGTGACGGGAAAAATCAATCTTAAAACACTCCACGAACAAAGAGATTATATCCTGAAGAACCGTTTGTTCGTTGCCCTTTTAAACGATCGGGTACAACTGGCTAAAGCTGAAAACACGGTTGCAACACAAAAATTAACCCTTAACTTCTGAAAAACATGTCCCTGCAATACATCTTAGAACTTTTAGGCACCGGATTCTTCGCCGTTTCCGGAGCCCTGGTCGCCAACGAAAAATCAAAACCCGATTGGTTTGGCGTCACCTTTATTGGATTTATCACGTCCATTGGCGGTGGAAGCATCCGAGACATCCTCATCGGCTCTTATCCCCTGGCCTGGGTAAACGACATCTATTTAATGTATGCCATTTTTTGTGGCATTGTCATAGCCAGTATTTTTTACACACAGTTACACAAATTAAAACGAACGCTCTTTATTGTGGAGACTCTGGGAATTGCCATGTTTACCATTATCGGCACCGAAAAAGCACTTCGTTTCGGAACCAACCCACTCATCGCCGCCATTATGGGCATGTTCTCCGCGGTGATGGGAGGCGTGTTGCGCGATGTGCTCACAAACGAAATTCCCGCACTTTTCAGAAAAGAAATTTACGCCACGGCTTGCCTGGCCGGAGCTTTTCTTTACCTCACACTCGATCATTTTGAGCTTAACCGGAATCTCTGTTTCGCCCTTTCCATTTCGCTCATCTTTATTATTCGCCTGCTTTCACTCAAATTTAATTTAAGTCTCCCAAAATTCAGAAAAGAACCAGAATATGAAAATACACCTTAAACGATTAAACAGGGATTTTAACCTGCAAGCCATCAATGAAGACGGAAACGACCTTCTCATGGATGCCTCCGAAGACATTGGAGGAAACAAAAAAGGCATGCGTCCCATGCAGGTGCTTCTCTCCGCGCTTGGTGGCTGCAGTGCCATCGACGTGATCCTCATTCTGCGAAAACAAAAACAAACAGTCACCTCTTTTGAAATGGAACTCGAAGGGGAACGGGAAAAAATAAACGACTACTCCTTGTTCAGAAACATCACCCTTCATTTTAAAATCAAAGGAGAGGTGGACTACGAAAAAGCAGAGCGTGCCATCCAATTGTCTTTTGAAAAATACTGTTCCATTGCCAAAACACTGGAACCTACCGCTTCTATTCACTACAAACTAAGCGTTAATTAAATGAACAACAGCTATCAGCCAGAAACCCTTGCCATCAGGACCCAAACGGAGCGGAGTCAATTCAACGAACATTCGTCTCCATTGTATTTAACTTCCAGTTTTGTGTTCGATTCCGCGGAAGAACTTAGCTCCGCCTTTAGCGATCAAACAGATGATTTTATTTATTCGCGCTATTCCAATCCGAATACCGATGAATTTGTAAACAAAGTATGTCAACTCGAACAGGCGGAAAGCGGTGTCGCCTTCGCCTCCGGCATGGCTGCCATTTACACCAGTCTCGCGGCGCTGTTAAACTCCGGTGACCATGTTATTTCCTGTTCTTCGGTATTTGGTGCTACCCATACCATTTTTAGCAAGTATTTTCCCAAATGGGGAATTTCACATTCCTATTTTGAGGCCGGTAGTCCGGAACAAATAGAAGGGCTTATTCGTCCTAACTCCAGACTTATTTTTGTGGAAACACCCACAAACCCTGCCATCGAAGTCATAGACCTGGAAATACTCGCGGCCATCGCAAAAAAACACCGGCTGATCCTGATCGTGGACAATTGTTTTGCAACGCCTTGTATTCAGCAACCCCTGCTTTACGGTGCGGACATTGTTGTACACTCCGCCACCAAGTACATGGACGGACAAGGTCGTGTGCTGGGAGGAATAGCGGTAGGTAAAAAAGATTTGATTCGTGAGATTTATTTATTTGGCAGAATTACCGGTCCCTCTTTATCTCCCTTTAATGCCTGGACACTCAGTAAAAGTTTGGAAACACTTTCTTTGCGCATGGAGAGGCATTGCGAAAACGCTTTGTACCTCGCAGAAAAACTGGAGCAGCATCCTGGTCTGGATTTTGTAAAATACCCCTTTTTAAAATCTCACCCCCACTATACCATTGCTAAAAAACAAATGAAACTCGGCGGAGGCATTGTGACCTTTTCCGTAAAAGGAGGTTATGAAGCCGCAAAAAAATTCCTGAACAAATTAAAGATGATTAAAATCTCTCCCAATTTAGGGGACTCCCGCAGCATCGCGACACATCCGGCCTCTTCCACACATTGTAAATTAACAGAAGAAGAACGTTTAGCCGTGGGCATTGCACCCGGACTGGTCCGTATTTCCGTTGGACTTGAACACAAAGAAGACATACTCAGGGACCTGTTACAAGCTTTGGAATAAGTAAGGGCTTAGTAGTTGTAAGAAAAGATTTCGTTGGATCTGTTGCGCTGGGCTGCCTTGACTGTGGCTTCGGCTCCGCTCAGCCACCAGAGACATCCTGAGCAATGCCGAAGGGTGGTACCCTAGGCCTGTCGAAGGCTGGTACCCTAGGCCTGTCGAAGGGTGGTACCCTGAGCGGAGCCGAAGGGCACCACGAGGTACTGTCACTTCGAGCTAAGTCGAAGCATGTTATGTTGAGCTTCCTCGACTGTGGCTTCGAGACTTGTGCTGAGCTGTGTCGAAGCAGCCTCAGCCACCAGAAATATCCTGAGCAATGCCGAAGGGTGGTACCCTGAGCGGAGCCGAAGGGCACCACGCAGGACTGTCATACTAAGTTGCCCTGATTGTGGCTTCGACTCCCGAGGCAAGCTCGGGACTAGTCCGCTCAGCCACCAGAGGTGCTTTGGAACCGCGTAAGCACCCCCAGCCGACCGGCCTCATAAAATTCAGCATTAGAAATCAAGCGGGTTCAAAAGCGTGTGAAAAAAGCTAATCCACGTTTAGTAGTTGAGCCGCATTGCGCTTTTTGAGCAGCCCGTGCGTGGATCCCAGGCTGTTTGAGCTCAGCAAAGCCTGTGCGCGGAGAGCGAGTTTCTGGGATCCGGCTTGAACCCGCGTAGATTTCTGCTAAAGTTTATGAAGCCTTGATTTTTTGTGGATTTTATCCTGAGCGATAGTCGAAGGATTTTGATCAAGCAAAAAGGAAAGGCATGAACCTGTCAAAAGAAGAGTCGAGAAGCACGTCACTTCGAGCGGAGTCGAGAAGTGGCTTCGAGACTTGTACTGAGCGGAGTCGAAGCAGCCTCAGCCACCAGAGCCCTAACCCCTTTCACTCCAAATGACAATCCTTCACCTTCAGAGAATCCTCGCCCTTCTTCACGCAAGTGTCCTTAAACCCCTTACTACCAATCTTGGTCGTCTTTACCTGCTCCATCAAGGTATCCTTTTTACTCACCGCTGTGGTGCAAATACATTTATAATCCTTTTGGCAGGAAGCCAGAACAAAGCCCAAGGCGGCAAGTGCAAAGAGTACCGTTTTTTTCATGACAATTAGTTACATCCCTAAAACAACTGAAAGCTGCAAAGCCCCTAGTGCCTCGCTGTTTTTTTACGCTTGAGAGTCGTTTGAGTAAAATTCCGCGGCAAAACTACGGAAACTTCAATTGTTTTACAAGTTTCCGCAGGGAAATTCTTTACAGTACAACGTTTAGGAGCCTAATTTATTGTGACTCAAAGGCTATACTTAAAGATACCGACTCCCTGGATGGACGGCTTTTGCCTTTTTAAATGGCAGACTGGGCACCAACTCCCCCATTTAACGCCTCTTATTTGATTTTTTACTCAAATTCTTCCTAAAAAAGTGCATTTTTTGCCAAAAAGGGCGGTAAACCGTCACATTTAGTTTCAGGGGAATGATATATTTGTAGCGGAAATCTAACCCATTATATCTATTACACATGCTTAAATTGTATTTATAGGGCCGCTTAATTGCGGTGCGGTATTTTTAATTTTAAAATAAACAATAGAAAATAAACTGAATATTATGCTCACAAAATTATCTGTAAAACATTACAAAGCTTTCCAAGAAGCATCTGTGAATATTAAACCTATTACCATTTTACTTGGAGCTAATAGTGTGGGAAAGAGCTCTATTATACAGTTATTTCTAATGTTACAACAAACAGGAAAAGCGGGTCTGAAATCATATAAATCTGCGCTTAAGTTATATGGCGGTTACGTTAATTTAGGCGACCCTGAAAATTTATTTAGAAAGAAAAATAAAACTATTCCTCTGAGTTTTTCATTCGAATTAAGAAGTAAATATATAAGGGAATTTCTCAAGAATGATTATTTCGAATCATTTATCAAGGCGTTTACACAACTACCAATGTATATTCCGATCAAAGGATTTGCAGAGTTAAGAGAAAAACCTGTAAAGAATAAAGAAGAATTCAGTAAAGTACTTGACGTAATCATTGAGGTATTATCTAAAGAAAGTATAAAGGAGGACTTTCGAAAAGAAATAAGATGGTTTCTTAGACATAGACATGATTTATATATCCCCCAAATCACAAAAGGGAACAAAAAAGAATTTGTTGACATTTATGACTTTCTAAGTAAATTATCAAAGCAAATTAAAAATGAAACGTTTAGCGTTAGTTATGAATTAATGCTAAATACAACTAATAGTCTTGAAATAAGTAAGTTGTTAATCAAACACGCTGAAGTAGTAATTCTAGAAATGGATTACAGCAAGGAATTAAACATTAAATCTGACCTACTAAATTTCAGTAAAACTGACATAGAACAAATTTCTAAATTATTTATTCCTGAAAATACCATTTTTAATTCATTTGCTGCAATCAGCAATGACTTTAGCTCGGAAATTTCAATGAAAGCAAGCGTTATTATTCAAATAATAAATCTATTCCAACTCGAAACCAAGAAGGAATTTTCCGAGGATAACATTAATTATGTAAGTCCCCTTAGAGCTCACCCGAAAAGGTATTACATGCTCGATAAAGCAAAGTTAAATTTAACACTTGACACATTAGACGGTGACGCTGTAGCAGAGGTTTTGAAAGACAATAAAAACATAACTAAAAATGTCAATTTATGGCTCAAAAACTTCGGCGTCGAAGTCGATGTTCAAGGATTTAAGGAAGTAATTCATCATTTAGTAGTTAAGCAAAATAATATTGATTTGGACATTACAGATGTTGGATTCGGTATTTCTCAGATACTTCCTGTCATAATTCAAGGATTTTTATCCTCCAAAAACTCAACAACTATAATAGAGCAACCGGAAATCCATTTACATCCAAAAATGCAGGCGGATTTAGCTGACTTATTTATTGACATGGTTAAGAACAGTAGTGGCAAAAAACTAATAATTGAAACGCACAGCGAATATCTATTAAAAAGGCTACGCCGTAGAATTTCTGAAGGTCATATTTCTCCTGACGATGTTTCAATATGTCTATTCAACCCTCAAACTAAAGACCAAGGTGCAACAATCGATAATCTTCAAATTGAAGAAAAAGGATTTTTCGAATGGCCAATTGACTTTTACGGCGGGGAAATTTTAAAGGACACAACAGAATTTTTAATAAATCAAAACAACTAATAAATGACAGTTTACACAGTTTCCCCTGATCTACTCAAAAATGTAGAAAAAGATGAGGGTATTTATTTCACCGACATTCTGTTTACATTTACCCAGCGCACAAATTCTTTTAAAGTTTCTAAAGACAAAGGCGGTGAAGTCATCAAATCTTATTTAGCGATTGAAAAAAACGGAGAAACAATAAAAACGTGGTTAGATCTGATGTCATTTAAACCAAGTCCATTCGAACCGATAGATGTTGACTTGTCAAATATTTCTTGCGAGGAATCGAAATTTATGAAACTTTGTAAGGAGACAAAAAATCAAAACAAGTTAATTCTTTATTCGCAACAAAACTTAACAAAACATAAATGTGAAAACAACCTAGTTACATTTGAAGGTGTTGAATTGAGAATTCTGGACAGAGATGATGCCAGAAATGAGCTTTCATTGGTCGAAAAAGGGGACACATTTATAAACTCGATAGTAGCAAAAAATAGTTCATCCATTTCAAACGCAAAAAACAAATAAGTATGGCAGACAACGTTAAAAACTCGCAAGTAGCTGATAGAAATAGCTCCATCTCAAACTCAACCAACGAAATTAATATTTCAATTAAAAAAATTAGAACAGAAACCATAATAATTAGCTTTATTGTTGGCTTTTTAGCTTCTATCTTAGCCTCTTATGTATATGAGAGCTTTCTAAAGTAGGGGCTTACGAAACACAGGTCAGCGTAAATATTGCAAAGACAGCTTTGCGTTTAGTAGAAGTTTAGTTTTACTAATCAATTTCTGTAGCAAAACTCTCACCGGTCGTTCAGTTCCCAATCATTACATCTCATTCCCTATGACAATCAATATAAAATAATATGACAGCAGTAGCAGGAATTTTAAACAAACAGGGTGTAGCTATAGCAGCAGACAGCGCTGTGACGGTAAACGGAATAAATCACAGAAAAGTGTATAATTCTGCGAATAAAATATTTACCCTGTCCAAATATCACCCAGTAGGAATAGCAATATACAATAGTGCTCAAATTATGGGGATTCCTTGGGAAATTTTGATAAAAGAATATAGAAAGCAAATAGGTGACAAGAGCTTTCCAAAATTATCAGATTATAAAGATGATTTTCTCACTTGGCTAAAGGCTAATAACTATTTTATTGAAAAACAAAACGACACTTACATTTTTGGAGACTTTCTCTCTTTTGTTCAAGCTATTATAAACGAGCAACTATTTCAGGAACAATTACGAAAAGGAGTTGATTTAGAAATATTGCTCTTTAACAAATTAAATAACTTTAGCCTTGAAATAGTTAAATTACCTTTAATCGATTCGCTAAAAGGAATTAACGAAGCCGACACGAAAAAACTCATTGCGTCACTTGTACCAAAAATACTTGACGCGCTAAGTAATAATTTCAATAGGCCCTTCGATCCATCAAAACTTGAAAAGCCATTATTAGAATCATATTATAATTTCCTTAATCACGATTGGTTTATCCAATACACCGGCCTAATATTTACAGGCTACGGTGATACAGAAATTTTTCCCAGACTGATAACTATAAATGTTTCGCTAGTCATAGAAGGTAAGCTAAGATTTATTGAAGATAAGAAAAAAGAAGTCATAATATCTGATTCAAACAATGCCAGTATAAGACCCTTTGCGCAAACAGACGTTATAGATACAGTTTTACAAGGCATAAGTCCAGAACTTAAACAACTTTCAACTAATGTCTTTGGCGATTTTATAAATCGGTTTATTCTCGAAATAACTCAAATTCCCACCCTTCCTACTGAATTATTGGCATCCCTGAAGGCAATAAACACACAACAATATGTTCAAAACTATCGGGAACAACTCAGCAATATTGTTAATAAACGTTACGTCAAACCATTGATGGGTGCAGTAGCGCAATTATCTAAAGAAGATCTTGCTGAAATGGCCGAAAGTCTCGTTTATTTGACCTACTTAAAGCGAAGATTTACTATGGCTGAAGAAAGCGTCGGAGGGCCCGTAGATGTTGCAGTTATCACAAAGGGAGACGGCTTTATTTGGATAAAAAGGAAGCACTATTTTAATCCTGAGTTAAATCAGTCATTTTTTCAAAAATATATTTAAATTTGTACCATGATGAATTCATTCAAGTTTACATTACCAACATTTGACATTGATGAACCAAATGAAATTATTCTTGACGTTCCTTCAATAAATACTATTGGTATTCAGACTTCAAAAAGTTCCGACGAAAAAATCGTAACGGCCTCAGTAAATGAAATTAGAGAACTAATTGTGACAGAAATGATTGTAAATGTAAAACAAGACCTTTCTAAGTTCACTGGCACTAAGTCATAACTGTTGACAACACTAGGAGGCGGGATCAGTTATCCTTTTCGCAATTTCAGCGACCGCTTTATTACATTTGTTTGCAGCTCGCTTAAAAACATTGTATTCCCAAGCACTCACTGCCTTTATGGACAAAGGAATCTAGGTAAGTCTACCAATGTCTATTTACATCCGTTCCTTACCCCATTCAAGAAATAAAACTCTATAAATCCAAATAGAAAAATCTCGGGCTCTTCCTGGTATCCTCCCTTTTTGTTTCTGCTGTTCTTAATTAAGCTCAAAAGCGTTTATTTTTTCTATATTTATGAGTGTAAGTATTCGTCTCATGAAAAAAACCAATGTCCTCTTTTGGATCGCCACCGGCTTACTGATCCCTATTTTAGGCATCGGCTCTGCGATGGATCTTTTGTCAAACAACTCCGGTGAAATCGTTACTTCCTTAGGTTACCCTTCTTACCTGACGCCTTTTCTCGCTGTTCTGCGCCTGCTTGGCCTCACTGTTATAGTATTACCTGGTTTCACAAAACTAAAAGAATGGGCCTATGCCGGGCTCACCTTCGACATTGTAGGCGCCATCTATTCCATCCTTGCTTTTGGCAATCCCCTCACGCATATTATTTTTCCCACACTCGCACTTTTAATTCTTTTCTGTTCTTATACTCTGCATCGCAAAAGACTTAAACAGAAGAGCTGAATTAGCACCTTATGACCTGGACCCGAAGAAAATTTATTAAAACAGGACTTGCCGCCGGCTTTGGTTTTATGCTGCTGGATGCATTCTGGATTGAAAAATATTTCATTGAAACCAATAGTTTTCATCTTGGCAAAGCGAATGACGAGACTTACGACCTGAAGATTGTTCAGCTTTCTGATCTGCATTTGCAAAGCTTAAACCGGCAGTTAAAACAATTGGCCAAAAACATCAATGCCCTCAATCCGGACTTAATTTTAATTACCGGCGACTCCGTGGATACAAAAACAAAAGTACCCGTTCTGCATCAATTTTTGAGCCTCATCCATCAAGACATCCGGAAGTTTGCCATCACCGGCAATTGGGAATACTGGGGGCGCGTTGATCTTGGTGAACTGCGTCGCACTTACGCTGCCCATAATTGCGAATTGCTCATCAACAACTCCCGCCAACTTAGCATTAAAAATAAAACTGTTTCTGTAACGGGCCTTGACGATTATGTAGGCGGCAAAGCGGACATTGACGTAGCACTCAAAGAATTTATCCCAGCCGATTATCACCTGATCTTAAATCATTGTCCGGAATACAGTAATACCATCGCTGAAAAATTAAAGAGTAAAATAACCTATGATGTTATACTGTCCGGTCATACCCATGGTGGACAAATAAATCTTTTCGGCTTCGTTCCTTTTAAACCCCAGGGCAGCGGCACTTACCTGAAAGGTTGGTACCAGGATGTGAAGATGTATGTTTCAAAAGGCATAGGAACAAGTATTTTTCCTGTTC
>CAZMHW010000060.1:6633-12476 GCA_964566105.1 uncultured Akkermansia sp. | reverse complement strand
GTGTTGGGGTTAGGAAATAGTAAAAAGTCACCGGACACTGTAAGAAGTTTCGATACACTGGTACAGGCACTTACATTTTGAACAACAGCAGTCTGATTCACACACCCGTTAGTGTCAGTTCCTGTAACAGTGTAAATTGTGGTAACGGATGGCGACACAATAATACTGTTAAAGGTTGGACCATTATTCCATGTATAGCTGCTAGCTCCTGAAGCGAGGAGTGTTGCGGTTTCTCCGGCACATAATTCATTTGGGGAAGAGCTAATCGCGGCTATTTGAGGTAAATTAAAAACAGTTACCGTGGAGGTATTAGAAGAACTGCAACCATTGGCATCTAGTCCTATTACTGTGTAATTGGAAGTACTGGTTGGTGTTACCGTTGCAGATCCTCCTGAAAAAGTATAAGTAAGACCACCACCCGGAATCAGAACAAATGTACCACCCGCGCAAATGGAACCACTGTTTACCGTAATGGTGGGTGTTGGATTAACGGAAACGGAAACCGCGGCATTGTTGCTGCATGTACCGCTGGTACCCATAACGGAGTAACTGGTTGTTGATGCCGGTGAAACGGCCAGCGTGTTAGTCGTTGTAATTCCATCTCCCCACAAATACGTACTGGCACCGTTGGCCTGAAGGATAAGTGTTTCTCCTGCGCAAATAGTAGTATTGCCACTGATGCTTACCGTTAAAGTATTTACTACGCTTACGTTTGCAATGGCAGGAATCGCGGAAACGCAGCCGTTGGCATCTGTACCTGTGATGGTGTAGGAGGTGGAAGTGCCTGGAGAAACAATGTTAGAACCTCCGGAATAAGTGTAGGTAGATGCGCCTGATGGATTTAAGGTAAAGGAATTACCCGGACAGATGGCTCCACTGTTAACAGTAATGGTGGGTAAAGAATTAACCGTGATCTGGACGCCCGTGGTATTGGAGCATCCGTGAATGTCGGTACCCATCACGCTATAGGTGGTTGTTACAGTAGTTGTTACTAACAGAGGGTTTAACGTAGTTCCCGTATTCCAGGTATAGCTTAAAGCTCCTGACGCTGTCAGGGTAGAAGTTTGTCCCTGACAAATACTTGTTGGTCCCGCAATTGAAATAACAGGCAAGGCATTTACGGTAACGCTCACTGTAGTAATGTTAGCGGCAACACATCCTGCGGCACTTGTCCCGCTAATAGTATATACTGTGCTGGACGCCGGACTTACTGTGGCGGAACCTCCCGAATAAGTATAGGTGCTCGCTCCTGAAACAGGTATAACGTATGAATTCCCTGCGCAAATTGTACCATTTGTGGAAGTAATAACCGGAAGGGGATTGACACTGATACTGTAGGTGTTGCTACCTATGCATCCAAATGCATTTGATCCCAATACCGTGTAAGTAGTATTTGTGGTGGGGGCAACCGAGGAGGTTGATGTTTGCGGGCCGTTATTCCAGGTATAACTGGATGCTCCCGATGCACTTAAAATGGTGGAAGCGCCGTTACAGATACTTGAACTTCCGCTCACAGAAAGTACCGGCACCGGGTTTACTGTCACATTAGACACGGCAGGAGCAGAAACGCATCCACCCGCGCTTGTTCCGATAACCGTATAGGAACTTGTATTCGCTGGAGAAACAGTAGCGGAACCACTTGAAAAAGTATAACTGGATGCTCCACCCGGAGTTAATACAAAAGCCTGACCCGCACAGATACTGCCGCTGTTAACACTTATCACCGGCAGAGTAATAACTGTTACGGAAGAAACCACGCTGTTGGAGGAAGGACAACCTTGAGCACTCGTTCCATTTATGGTGTAGCTCGAATTAACGGTGGGAATAACCGTGTTGGTACCGTTAGAGAAAGTGTAGGAGGAAGCTCCGGAAGGAATCATTGTAAACGTGTTTCCGGCACAAACTGTTCCGCTGTTAACACTTATAACCGGTAAAGAATTTACAGTAACAGTGGATATGAAAGGGTTGCTTATACAACCTGTGGAGTTTGTTCCGGATAAGGTATAGGTGCTTGTTACAACAGGACTCACAATCATGGATCCACCTGAAATGGTATAGCTTGAAGCTCCCGTTGGTGTAATGGTGAAGTTACTGCCTGCACAAATAGTCCCATTGTTGGCAGTTACGATTGGCAGTGCGGTTACACTTACGTTAGAAATTGCCGGAGCGGAAACACAACCCTGAGCGTTGGTACCTATGACTGTGTAGGAACCTGAACTTGTCGGAGCTACCGTAGCGGAGCTGCTGGAGTAAGTGTAAGAAACGGCACCGGAAGGTGTCAGGGTGAATACAGAACCTGAACATACGGTTCCACTGTTAACGCTTACCAGGGGTAAACTTATCACATTCACAGTTGAAATTGCCGTGTTGGATGAAACACAGCCCTGAGCACTAGTACCGGTTACGGAATACGTGCTGTTAACAGTGGGAGAAACCAGATTGCTTCCACCCGAGTAGGTGTATGTTGAAGCACCGGAAGGAACGATCGTGAACGTTTGACCAAGACAGACAGAGCCACTGTTTACACTGATAAATGGCAAAGGATTAACTGTTAATTGTAGAGAGTACTGATTCACACAGCCGTTACCGTCAGTCCCATTAACGGTATAATTTGTTGTGGAAACCGGTGAAACGGAAATGCCGGTGGTGTTTGCACCTGTATTCCAGGTATACGAGAGCGCACCCGAGGCGGTAAGATTTGCGGAAGATCCAGTACAGATGGAAGCAGGTCCTGAAATGGAAACGAGAGGAAGTGCGTTAACTGTCACCGACGACACGACACTCGACGTACAGCCATTAGCGCCTGATCCGGTGATGGTATAATTTGTGGTCGCTGGTGGAGAAACAATTGCTGATCCACCGGAATAGGTATAACTTATTCCACCCGACGGTATCAGCGTAAAGGATTTTCCGGAACAGATAGATCCATTGTTAACTGTAAGTGTAGGTGTAGGAGCTACTACAACACTTGAAACAGCAACGTTTGATGAAATGCAACCCTGCGCACTGGTGCCTGTAACGGAGTAATTTGTGTTAACAAGTGGTGAAACAATGTTGGAGCCTCCTGAATACGTGTAGGTGCTTGCCCCGGAGGGTGACAGGGTAAAGGATGCACCAAGGCAGATGGAGCCGCTATTCACGGAGATGATAGGATAGGGATTTACATTAAGGGTGGTAACAGATGAACTCAAACAGCCAAACACATTCACTCCTGAAACAGTATAACTTGTAGTGACTGATGGAGAAACTACGATGGCAGTGCTGGTTGCGCCAGAGTCCCAGCTATAAAAATTGGCACCGCTAACACTCAGGGTTGCTGAATTTCCGATACACACATTGCCTGGATTTGTTATCAGCAGAGTAGGTGTCGCCACTACACCAACATTGGCGACGGCAGAAGCGGAGCATCCGTTAACACTGCTTCCGGTAACCGTATATGAAGTGTTGGCGGTTGGACTTACCACACTGGAACCTCCTGAATATACGTAAGACGAGGCACCGCTAGGTGTTAAGGTGAACGATTGTCCATTGCAAACAAAACCACTGTTAACGGTAACAGTGGGTGTTGTATTGACATTAACCGTTACGTTCGCGACAGAAGAAAGACAACCGGCAGAGCTTTGGCCTACCACGGTGTAAGTACTGGTAACACTGGGTGTAACGGTGTTCCCGTTTGAGTAACTGTAAGAAGAAGCCCCGGTTGGCGAAATAACAAAAGAATTGCCTGAACAAATAGTACCGCTTGCAACACTGATTGTTGGCGTTGGATTAATGGATACGGTAATTGGCAGGCGTTGATTGATTAAAGTGCAGGTGCTGGCCGCGGCATAGTACGTGTATGTGCCGGGACTCAGCACCGGCGTGGTATATAAAGATCCGGTGCCAATAGAGGAAGTGGACGTAAGGCTTGAGTACCAGGTAACGGTGTTTGAAGGAGTTGGCGTAGCACTTATAGAAGCGGAGTTTCCGGAGCATAAGGTGTATGCGTAATTTGTAACGTTTTGAAAACAACTTTCGTTGTATAATGC
Source organism: uncultured Akkermansia sp. (assembly GCA_964566105.1). Classification (GTDB taxonomy): domain Bacteria; phylum Bacteroidota; class Bacteroidia; order B-17B0; family Aurantibacillaceae; genus Aurantibacillus. The sequence continues at coordinate 8,448 of CAZMHW010000060.1, read as the reverse complement.
ATTGATGTCATTTTGCGATAAAACTGTATTGTAAATGCGGACGTCGTCGATACTCCCCGGGAAATAATTAACCGAGGTTGTCCTTGCCCCGATATAAGCTTTTACAGGCCAATTAGAGGTGCTGTTATAATAGGAGGCATTTTGACCACCCGTTCCAGCTGTAGAAGAGGAAAATAAAACACCATTCACATAAACATTAATTGCAGTGAAGTCGCGCGTTAACACAACATGCAACCATTGGTTTAAAGAATACGTTGTGCTTGTATGGATCAGGCTTTGAGTTGGATTGCTCCCGGAGTTGTAGGAGGTTCCGGTAACTGAGCCTGTGGCCTGAATAAGTAATGCCTGACAATACCCGTAAGAACTTTCACCAAAGCACATGGCAAACCCAACACTTGCGCTGGTTTGTTTTATCCAACAGCTGTAGGTGTAAACGTTCAGGTTGGTATACGTGCCGGCCGGCAAACTAATGTAATCAGAAGATCCGTTAAAACTATAAGCCGAACTGGCGTTGCCAAATCGGTCGGTAGTAAGCGCCGCTCCATACACGGTTCCGTGCTGGGCATTTCCACTGGCATCGTTGGCGTTACCGTTAAAGGGGTAATGACCAAGTAATCCCGTAGTAGGAATTTGAGAACTTAAATTCTTAAAAATCAGAAAACAAAAAAGTAGTAAAGTTTTTTTCATGGGTGAGTTTCGTTTTGACGTAAAATTAATAGAAATGACGGTAAAGTTATGGGTGTTCCCTAAGCCAAGCCCTTGTTTTACTCGGTAAATAGTGTGCTAGTAGCCGAAACTTGAATTAATGCAATGTTTTAGTCTTGAGTCGATAGGGAATGGCCTTTATGATGTCCAGATAAAATTCCTATCGGCATAGCGCGTTCTTGATTTTGATTTTTTTAAAATGTAATTAATTGATTATCAGTATTGGATTATTGTTTTTAATTTAAATCTTAAATAAATCGATTTAGACTAGGGGTATATTCTTTTCAGATTGTCTTATCCTTGTTCTATGAGGCGTATAAATTTAATTGAAAGCTTATCTTTGCCCAGAGGTTTTCAAAAATAAAGTGCAGGTAAGCGAACAACAATATTGGCAACAGATCAGCCAGGGTGATAAAAAGGCCTATGAACATGTGTTCAATACCTATTATCAACCCCTGTGTAACTATGCCTGCAGTATGCTTAAAGACATAGACGAAGCGGAAGAAGTGGTACAAAATACTTTTTTTAATATCTGGAGTAAACGCGAAGCTTTGCAAATAAGTACTTCCATCAAGTCTTATGTGTACCGCGCCGTGCACAACGATTGTCTGAATAAAATCAAACACGGTAAGGTACGTGCGGTATACGCCCAGGATTATAAAAGTACCATGGGTGGAGGGTATGCGGATAGCGCACAGGTGTTACACGCCAAGGAATTGGGGAAACAAATCAACGAGGCCATTGCCAGTCTGCCCGAACAATGCGGCATTGTGTTTAAATTAAGCCGTTTTGAAAATTTAAAATATTCGGAAATAGCGGAACAGTTGGATATCTCGGTAAAGACTGTAGAGAACCACATGGGTAAAGCGCTTAAATTGATGCGGGAACAATTAAAAGATTATTTACCACTGGTAATGTGGTTGTTTTTTGTGAATTAAAAACTAAGTCACTTCGAGCCTAGTCGAGAAGTACTTAACTAAAATAAAATGAAAAGTAGTCCTGAAAATATAGATGACCTGATCGCAAAGGTTCTTGCGGGTGAAGCCGGCAGGGAAGAAATCGATTCGCTGGAAGGTTGGATGGATGAAACACCTGAGAACCGCGCGTATT
>CAZMHW010000060.1:0-6623 GCA_964566105.1 uncultured Akkermansia sp. | reverse complement strand
GAACAAACACAAAAGCTGTTTGCGCAAATAGATGGTTTTAAAACGGAGCATAAAGTAGATACGCTTAAAGCCTGGGAAAAGGTCAATGCGCGTATCATGGAGAGCGAAACAAAAGTGATCCCGCTTTTTAAACGTCCGAACAGTCTGCGTATTGCTGCGTCTATTATTCTCTTAGCTGTATTGGGGTTAATTGTGAACTACGTTTTTGATAACAGTGCTCCGGAACCCGTAATGCTTTCCGCCAAAACAAAAGTGGTAGAACAAAAATTACCGGATGGCTCAAAAGTGACCCTGAATAAAAATACAGAGATCGCTTACGTCGTGAACAAAAAAAATGTGCGAGAGGTAAAACTTAAAGGGGAGGCTTATTTTGAAGTGGTGCACAACGAGGAAGTTCCTTTTGAAATTGTGATCGACGAAATTACGATTAAAGATATTGGTACCGCGTTTAATGTAAAAGCCTTGCCGGGCAGTAATGTGATTGAAGTGTGGGTGGAAAGTGGCGAGGTGCAGTTTTATTCTGAATCCAGCAAAGGTTTAACGCTTGTGAAAGGTGAAAAAGCTCTTTACGATAAAACTACCAAACAATTTACCAAGAGTATCCCAAGTCCTGTAGAAAATACTACAAGTTACAAGTCACGCATCTTTCAGTTCAAAGAAAGCACTCTACGTGAAGTCCTGGCCCAGGTAAACGAGGTGTACGGAGCAAACATCCGTTTAGCGGATGAGCGTTTGGGCAATTGCCGCATGACCACCCTCTTTAATAACGAGGATCTGGAAACACTTCTGAGTATTATCACCGAAACACTCGATCTGGAAATGGAGAGAAGTGGAGATGTTATTATATTGAAAGGCCAGCCCTGCGCTGAATAGCAATGAAACGATTAATCGCCTTCATTTTTATTTTTTTATGTGGCACAAGCGTTTTTGCTCTGGTACCACCACTGGAGCGCGAAATTAATCTGACGCTTGCCAACGAGCCAATAAAAACAGCCCTCGCAAAAATTCAGGATCAAACAGGTTTAATCTTTTCTTACCAGCCTTCTGTGGTGAACGGCATTGGTCCGGTTACCCTGCAATTAAAACGCAAAACGGTACGGGAAGCGCTGGCGCTTATGTTACCGAAGAATATTTTCTACAAGTCTAAAAACAATTACATCATTCTAAAAGAGAAGCCTGCCGAAGCGCATCCCAAAACAACTGAAATAAGTGGATATGTGATCGATGAAAAAACGGAAGAGAAAGTGGCGAACGTTACCATTTACGACAAAGAAAGTTTGCAGTCGGTTACAACGGACGAATACGGCTATTATTCTCTCACAGTGCCGGTATCGAATGATAAGATAACGATTAACAAAGAAAATTACCAGGATACCATACTTTCTTTATCCAGTATGAAAGACGCTAAAATGAATAACATCCGCATTAACCCGCGGATGGGATTATTCGGCAGGAAAGATTCGGCATTTTGGAAGAATAAGGTAAAAGACATTGGTATCTATTCAAATAAAGCGCTTAATAAATTTAAAGGTTTTGTAAATGCCATAAATGTAAAAGACACGATTATGCGAACTGCCCAGGTATCTGTTTTACCTTTTGTCGGTACAAACAGGAAACTCTCAGGTAGTGTGGTGAACAAATTTTCATTAAATGTTCTGGGAGGTTTTTCAAAGGGAACCAAAGTATTTGAACTCGGTGGTTTGTTTAACATTGATGCGGAGAATGTAAAGGGCGGACAAGTGGCCGGTATTTTTAATATTGTGGGCGATAGCACCAAAGGCACACAGGTGGCAGGTTATTTTAATATTAACGGCGATTACATGTCGGGTTTTCAGGCAGCCGGACTCTTTAACATCAACAACATTCAAAAGGGAGTTCAGTTGGCCGGACTCATGAACATAAACCGTGAGAGTTCTGCAGGAGCAAGTGTGGCAGGTTTGATGAATTTTGGCGGAACCGTGAGAGGAGCCCAGGTGGCAAGTATCGCCAACATAAATGATACCTTGAATGGGGTTGCTTTTTCGGCTTTATTTAATTCGAGTAAATCCGGGAACAACAGCGCACAGGTGTCAGGATTATTCAATAAACAAAAAGAGGGAAGTACAACATTTCAATTGGCGGGTTTATTTAACCGAACCTCCTATTTAAAAGGAGTGCAAATTGCGCCATTTAATTTTGCAGATTCTGCCAGTGGTGTTCCTATTGGCTTTTTAAGTTTTGTAAAAAAGGGAGTTCACCAGGTGGAACTGTCTGGAGATGAGTTTTTTGCAGCCAATATTTCTTTACGAACAGGTGTACCATCTTTTTATAATATACTAAGCATTGGATTTGAGCCTGGCTCTGAAAATAATTTATGGCAATTAGGTTATGGTGTGGGATCTTCGCTGAAGCTTAAAAATAAATTATGGGGAGATGTCTCAGCCAGCATGCACCATGTGAGCGCCGGTGGTTTTTATTTTGCAACCAGTGAGTTGTACCGTTTTTATGTTGGACTGGAATACAAAGTCGGAAAGAAATTTGCGGTTGCCGCGGGACCAACCTACAACATTTATATGAGCGATGTCTTGTTGCCGGACTACGAAAACACGTATAAAAGCGTAACACCTTATTTTAATTCCAGTAATACCAATATCTACGACTTTAATTTCAAAAGTTGGTTCGGAGGCAGGATTGCCCTGCGTTTCCTCTGATAATCCGAATAATTCTAAAGAAACACTTAATTTATTAATTCCGGTAGGGGTACGTTCCCTTAGGGTTGTCTCTTGAGTATAACACAATCATCATGAAAAAAATAAAATTGATCGCCTTGTTTTTTGCTTTTGCAGGGGCGAATTTAACAGCACAATCAGACGAAAAGGAAAGACCATTTCAATTTACATTTGTCACACCACTTGGCACCAACGGTATTTATTCTCATAAAACCACCAATAATATTTCCATCAATCTTCTTGCGGGAGTTTCAAGAGGAGTAAACGGTTGTGAAGTAGGCACTCTCGCAAACGTAGTTTTAAAAGACGTGAATGGCGCTCAATTTGTTGGTTTAGCCAATGTAGTGCTTGGACACGTACATGGTGGGCAATTTGCAGGATATCTTAATTTTTCCGGGTCTAATGTCCGCGGGGTACAGTTTGCCGGCTTAGGTAATATTTGCCACGGCGAGTTACACGGAGGGCAATTTGCGGCGGGGTTCAACATAAACAGAGGAGGAGGCAAAGGCATTCAGGTGGCGGGACATACAAATGTAATGGCCGGTGATTTGAAAGGAACTCAGGTTGCCTGTGGCGCGAATATTGCCACCGGTGATTTGGAAGGAAGCCAGATCAGCGTGGGATTTAATTATGCCCGAAAAGTAAAAGGTCTCCAGATAGGTTTCATTAATGTAGCAGATTCGGTGGAAGGCGCCACCATAGGATTTTTGAACTTTGTAAAAAAAGGAGTTCATCAGATCGAAGTATCGGGAGATGAAGTCTTTTATACCAATCTTTCCTACAGAACAGGAACCAAGGCGTTTTACAATATTTTTAGTCTGGGTATGCGTCCGGGTTCTAAGGATAACATATGGCAAATGGGTTATGGCGTTGGTTCTTCTTTCAGGCTTAAGGATAAATGGAATGGGGAGATTGGCTTAACCGCGCACCACGTGAGTACAGGTGATTTCTACTGGGGAACCAGTGAATTGTACCGTTTGTATGTAGGCGTGGAATACAAAGTGGCTAAAAAATTCACGATTGCCGCGGGACCTACCTTTAACCTGTATGTGAGTGATGAGTTGATACCGGATTACGCGACCAAACAAAAAAACATGTTGCCATATTATGGACTTGATCATAGCACCTCCAACGACTTTAACCTGAAAGGCTGGATTGGAGGGAAGATCGCCCTTCGCTTCTTTTAAACAGCAAAAAGAAATTCCTTAGAAAGAATCCGTCCTGGATTCTGTGTGTACCCTCTGGATCCTGTGTTCAGAGGGTTTTCTTTTGAACTCAAAAATTTCTTTTAATAATCCAGATTCCAATAGGGGTATTTCTTTTTTGTTTTGTCCTTAAGGTATAAGAAACAACTATGACACAGATAACACTCCTTATTGTTTTAGCTCTGCTGCTGAGATTGGTTTCCAGACACGCAGTAAATGAATTATTGAAAGATTAAAATTATATGAACTCACTCAAATACATAGGTCTTTTTCTTTTGTTGATGAACGGAGCTTTGCTCAAAGCGCACTGGCCTGCTGAAGGGTTTCTCCCCCATCATAAATACATGAGTGGTGTTGTTCCTGCAAATAACCATGGTATCTTTGTGGATAAATTCAGTTTAAACTCGAATGGCATTTCTGGTTTATCCAGCTTAAATAAAAGTTATGTTACGGGGATAAATTCACGTAAAACGTCTAAACCGGGCTTTCGGTTACTGAGCTGGAATGGTAAAATGAGCGTGAGACTGAACCGGAATATCAAGCTTATTTTTTCTTATAATTAATTATGGAGAAATAGGGGTAAAATCGGATAGCGTTGTCCTATATATAGAAACAGAGAATTAAGAACATTAATATAAAAAACATGAAATCAATTAAATTTATTTTATTCGTAGCATTTATCGCATTCATTTCACAATCCTGCAGAAAAGGCGGCCCGTGGGGAATAAGAGGAAAGGGAAGTAATGTAACTGAAACCAGGGATCTGAGTGGTTTTGATAAAATTCACCTGTCTATTGACGGGGATGTGTTTTATACTCAGGATTCGGTATATAAAGTGGAAATCTCCGCCCAGCCAAATATTCTGGCTGTGTTAAAATGTGAGGTCAGCGCCAGTGAATTAAAATTCGATTACCGGAGAAACGTCTGGGATCACAACAAAATTAAAATCACAGTGCACTCACCTAATGTAAAACGATTGAGCATTAGCGGAAGCGGAGACATACTGGTGCAAAATACGGTAACTGCTACAAACATGGAATTAAGTGTTTCAGGATCAGGAAGTATTTATATTCCATCTCTCAATGCCCAAAGTGTATCGGCGGGTATTAGCGGGAGTGGTAATGCCGAAATTACTGGCGGAAGCGTTAAAACCGAGAGTTTTACTGTCAGTGGTTCCGGAAATATTTTCACAGAAAATCTGAATGCGGAGAGCTCTGTGGTAAAAGTAAGTGGTTCAGGAAATGTGTTCGTGAACGCTTCTGAAAACCTGAATGTTACCATCTCCGGCAGTGGAAATGTCAGTTACAAGGGTAAACCCTCTGTAACTTCAAATATCAGTGGCTCCGGCAGCCTTATTCATCTCTACTAAACCCAAAAAATAAAACATTTTATTTTCTTGTTTAGTTCTCATCGGAACTGTTCATTCAAAGAACGGTTCCGAAATGGGAAAGTCATGCCCAAAAAATAACAAAACCCGAAAATACCATCATGAATAACAAAACAAAATACTTCTTTATAATAATGCATCTTCTTACAGGTGCTTATGTAAAGGCGCAAAACATTACCCAAACCGTAAGGGGGACAGTAGTCGATAAAATTTCACAGACCCCGATCCCGGGTGCAATTGTATTTGTGTTGAATTCAGAACCACAGTTAGTGAGCACCTCTGATGCGAATGGAGAGTTTAAACTCAGTCAGGTGCCGGTTGGAAAACAGAGCCTGAAAATAACCTACCTGGGATATAAAGAAGTAATGATGCAAAATCTTTCTGTGAATTCCGGCAAGGAGTTGGTCTTAACAGTTTCTATGGAAGAAGATGTTACCAAAATGGAAGAAGTGGAGATTACGGCAAAGGTGGAAAAAAACAAACCACTCAACGAAATGTCTGCTGTAAGTACCCGTGCTTTTTCGGTGGAGGAGACGCAGAAATTCGCAGCCGCCGCGAATGACCCGGCACGTATGGCGCTGGCTTTTGCCGGTGTTGTGTCCGGACCGGATGGTAATAACATGATTTCTATTCGAGGTAATTCACCAAACGGATTATTATGGCGCATGGAAGGAGTGGAAATTCCGAATCCCAATCACTTTTCAAATGTAGGAACCTCAGGTGGAGGGATCTCCATTTTGAGCGCACAGTTATTGAACAATTCTGATTTTTCTACCGGAGCTTTTGCCGCCGAATATGGCAATGCTTTGTCGGGTGTATTTGATTTAAAACTCAGAAAAGGAAATAATCAAAAAAGGGAATATACCATGCAACTGGGGGTACTGGGTTTAGACCTGGCCGCCGAAGGGCCTTTTAAAAAAGGATACGATGGATCGTATTTGATTAATTACCGTTATTCTACTCTGTCGGTACTCGGAAAGATGGGCGTACCTCTGGGCGATGCCATTACTAATTTTCAGGATCTTTCATTTAATTTTTCTCTTCCTACAAAAAAACTGGGAGCTTTTACATTGTTTGGTTTCGGAGGTTTAAGCGATCAAACGGCTTATGCTAAAAAAGATTCTACACTTTGGGAAGAGGATAGTTTTTACAGAAGTAATTCGAAATTTTTCGCGAACACGGGTGCTGTAGGTGCAACCAATACACGCCTGTTCCGTAACCAGTCCTTTTTAAAGACAGCGCTTGTTTTTTCGGGAACTAAAAATGGGTATTACCAGGACAAAATGGAAAGCGACTATACAACATTTACAAGAGAGTATCAAC
>CAZMHW010000059.1:10556-12565 GCA_964566105.1 uncultured Akkermansia sp. | reverse complement strand
CGGATGGAGTAGTTGGGTATGGAGAGGCCTGTTTACCAGCATATCTGGGTGAAACAGTGGAGGAAACGATCGCCTTTTTTGAAATGGCGAAACAGGTTCTGGAAGCCACAACACCTAAAGATCTTTTAAATGACCTTTTGCAACGCATGGAGGCCTTGTCTCAAAATCACAATGCGGCTAAAGCCGCCATAGATATAGCCCTTCACGATCTTTTTGCCAAATTAAAAGGAATCAGTTACCGTCAAATGATGGGTTTTGGAGAGGCGAGTCCTGTTTCAACTTCATTTACAATCGGCATTGATACGGAGGAAATACTTGCGGAAAAAATCCGCGACGCTTCTGCCTTTTCAATTCTAAAAATTAAAGCAGGTACACAAAACGACAAAGAACTCATCCGGACGATCCGGAAATACACGGACAAACCCTTGTATGTGGATGTGAATCAGGGCTGGACAGATAAGCACTATGTGCTGGAAATGATCCAGTGGATGAATGACCAGGGCGTGTTGCTGGTAGAGCAACCCATGCCGGTTACAATGAAAGAGGAGATGCGCGGGGTCACTTCTAAAAGTCCCTTGCTGACCATTGCGGATGAAAGTGTAAAACGGCTAAGTGATCTTGAAAATTTGAACGATTCTTTTGCAGGGATCAATATTAAATTAATGAAATGTACGGGGCTCGCGGAAGCAACTAAAATGATCCACTTTTGTAAGGCGAAGGGTATTAAAGTGTTGCTGGGCTGTATGGCAGAGAGTTCCTGTGCCACCACGGCCATGGCGCAACTTACGCATTTTGCGGATTATGTGGACCTGGACGCTCCCTTGCTGTATAAGAATGATCCTTTTGAAGGAATTTTTTACAAGGATGGAAAGGTGCATTTGCAAAATTTACCTGGAATTGGTGCCGAACCCAGAGTAAATTTATTTGATTGATCCCACTGCGACCTGCACCCAAAAAATACCCCCATTTGCCTGAGCTAAATTCCCAAATTATCTTACTTTTGTACCGCTTTAATTTATGGTATTTAGTGGTATTACCTATCTAGTTTATTTTTTACCGGTATTTATTTTACTGTACCACCTCGTGCCGCATAAATTTAAAAACGCGGTGATTCTTATAGCCAGTATTTATTTTTACAGCTGGGGCGGACCAAAATTTATATTCGTTATTCTTGGTACCACCTTCCTTGATTTTTTGCTGGTAAATGCCATGCATAATCAAAAGACCCAGAAGTCCAAAACCAAATTCATGATCATTTCCCTTTGCCTGAATCTGGGTTTGTTGTTTTACTTTAAGTACTGCAATTTTTTTATTGAGAATGTCAACGCGCTTCTTGGTACGGAGATTTCCTGGATCAAAGTAGTATTGCCCATCGGGATCTCCTTTTACACCTTTGAAAGTTTGACTTACGTTATTGATGTGTACCGTGGGGTACACAAACCTTTAAAAAATGTGTGGCACTACCAGACTTACATTTTGTTGTTCCCCAAATTGATTGCCGGCCCTATTGTTCGTTACCACGACATTGCCGATCAAATTACCAACCGTGAAAAAAATTATACCCCCAACATTAAACTCAGCGGTTTTTTGATTTTCTGCCTGGGACTGGCTAAAAAAACAATACTGGCAAACACTTTGGGAATGCAGGCCGATGCAGTTTTTAAATTGCCAGTGGAACAAATTGATACTGCCGCTGCCTGGATCGGTGCTCTGGCATATACCTTCCAGATTTATTTTGATTTTAGCGGCTATAGCGATATGGCCATTGGTTTGGGTAAAATTATGGGATTTAAATTACCGGAGAACTTTAACAACCCATACATTTCAGCAAGTATTACCGAGTTCTGGCGCAGGTGGCATATTACTCTGGGAACATGGATGAAGAATTACCTGTACATTCCTTTAGGTGGAAATAAAGTTTCTAATTCTAAATTGTACCGCAACCTGATCCTCGTATTTTTATTTTCAGGTCTTTGGCACGGCGCCAGTTGGAACTTTGTGTTATGGGG
>CAZMHW010000059.1:0-10546 GCA_964566105.1 uncultured Akkermansia sp. | reverse complement strand
TACCACGGACTTTTCCTGGTTCTGGAGCGTTTATTCCTCGGGAAAGTACTTAACACGCTTGGAAAATTTATCGCCATCCCGTTCACCTTTTTAATTGTGATTACGGGCTGGGTTCTTTTTCGAAACGAAGATCTGTCCTACGCTTTGCAAGTGATCAAACAGATGTATTCCTTTCATTTCTTTCACGGTAAATTTGCTATTAATAACGATTTTGTGGCCATGGCCTGTCTGGCAATACTGGTTTCATTTTTTGCTGTGTTCTCAAGAACAAAAGAACTTCAGAATAAAATGTATGGTGAAGAATTTTCCAGCTCCGGTAAATGGCTGGTACTTTTAAGCGGTGTAGTGTTGTACTATGTGTCTTTAAGCTACGTGTCAGCACTCAATTTTAATCCCTTTATTTATTTCAGGTTTTAATGGCGGCTAAAACAAAAACATATTCTATTCATGCAGTAATCGCACTCATCGCCATTGCTTTGCCACTGTTGGTGTCCTTTGTAACCAGTGACAATAAACCTAACCTTGTCGGACTTGTTATCAGCGATGAAAAACCTAAATTTTCCTGGTCCACCTGGTTTGATGCTTCCTACCAGGAAGAAATGGAAGATTATAATAATGACCACTGGGCTTTTAAAGAGAAGATGGTGCGTTTAAATAACCAGTTTTATTATTCTGCCTTCAATCAAATCCGGGTAAACAACTTTGTGATTGGGAAAGACGACTACGTGTTCAGCGAAAATTATATTTTCTCAGCATTTGGCGACGACCTGATGGAAGAGAAAAAGGTGACATCGCTTCTGGAGAAAGCAAAAGTAATTCAGGATACACTTCAGAAAAAAGGAATTGACCTCCTGCTGGTTTTTGCACCGGGTAAAGGAGAAGGTTGCAAAGAATTTGTGGAAGATAAGTATGTGCATGAGGTAAAAAACACAAACCATAATTTATTTGCTTCCAACAGCAAACGAATGGGTTTAAATTACCTGGATCTATACGATTATTTCGGAAAACTAAAACCAAAAAGCCCATATCCCTTGTTCCCAAAATTTGGGCACCACTGGAGTTATTACGGCGAGTGTCTGGCAGTGGATACTATTATTAAACACATTGAAAAATTGCACCATTGCGACATGCCGGCTTTGGTTTGGGATAGCCTTGAGGTAGTGGATACAGCCCGGAGCCGTGATGCGGATGTGTTGAACAGTATGAATCTGTATGCGAATCCGAAACAGAACATGAAACTGGCTTATCCAATGATTCAGTTTGAGAACGATAGCTTAAAGAATGTAACCCGTGTACTCACCGTTTCTGACAGTTATTGGTATGGGCCGGTATATATGGGTGTTCCGCAAAATTGTTTTGCGAAAGGGGAATTCTGGTATTATTATAACCGGGTAGTACCAACACGTGTGGCAGGCGAAAAAACTGAAGTCTGGCAATTAGATTTAAAAAAGGAAATAGAAAGCAACCAGGTAATTATGTTGCTTTATTCCGATGGAAATTTGAGTAGCTTCGGTAGTAATTTTATTCAGGATGTTTACGAACTCTACACATCTCCTAAAACCTTTTACGAACGCCAGGAAAAGAATAAACAGATCCAGACTTACGCGAAACAAATCCGGGACATTCCGGGGCTTTTGAAAAAATCTACGCAAAAAAGTAACGACTTACAAATCCCCCTGGACAGCGCGATCAGGTTGGACGCGATAAAAATGGCGGGTTTAAGTAAATAGGGAATTTTAAATTATAAATGTTGAATAAGATCCGATGCAATTAACACGGTGATTGATTAAATACGAAATGCAGATGAAAAGAATAAAGAATATACTGGTTGCCCTGCTTTTAGTAGGTGTTGTGAAAGCCGATGAAGGTATGTGGATGCCACAGCTTATTGAAGCGCTCAATTTTAAAGACATGAAAAACAATGGCTTTAAATTAACCGCTAAAGAAATTTACGACATCAATAAAGCCAGCATGAAAGATGCTGTTGCTATTTTTGGCGGCGGATGTACCGCTGAGGTTATCTCTAAAAAGGGTTTGATCCTCACCAATCACCACTGCGGCTTTTCAGCCATTGCTGGTCTTAGCACGGTAGAGAAAGATTATCTGAAGAACGGTTATTTTGCCATGAATCAAAACGAAGAAATTTATTGCAAAGGATTAACTGTTACGTTTATTAAACGTATAGAAGATGTAACCGCGAAAACCATGGAAAATATTAAGCCAGGTTTTTCGGAGTTGCAAAAAGATTCGGCGATCAATTCCAATATTAAAAACATTGAAGCCGCCGCTAAAAAGGACAATCAGTACGACGTATTTGTAAGACCATTCTACTATGGCAATGAATATTATTTGTTCGTAACGGAAGTGTTCAGAGATATTCGTCTGGTGGGCGCTCCGCCTGAGAGTATTGGGAAGTTCGGTGGCGAAACCGATAACTGGGTATGGCCACGTCACAATGCGGATTTCAGTATGTTCCGTATTTATGCCAATGCTCAAAATAAACCCGCGGATTTTGGTTCTGACAATGTACCGTATGTGCCGGCTTATTCTTTTCCTATTTCTTTAAAAGGAGTGGAGCCCGGTGATTTTACGATGGTGTATGGCTTTCCGGGGAGAACGCAGGAGTACCTTACTTCTTACGCAGTAGATCTGTTATTGAATCAGCAGGATCCGGTTCGGGTGAAGTTGCGTGAAAAAAGACTGGCCATTATGGAAGAGGACATGAAGAAGAACGACACCTTACGTTTGATGTATGTGAACCGTTACGCAGGTGTGGCCAATGCCTATAAAAAATGGAAAGGCGAAATGCTGGGTTTGAAAAAATCTGACGCGGTAAATAAAAAAGTGCAATCTGAAGAAGAGTTTATGCGCATTGTTGGTACTGATCCGGTGAAAAAACAAAAATACAACACGGTGTTTACCGAACTTAAACGTATTTATGAAGATTATGCTGGACTGAGCCTTCAATACGATTATTTCACAGAATGTCTCTGGGGAGTGGACGGTCTGCGTATGGCAGGAGGTTTTACAAACGTATTCGCGGAGTTAAAAAAGAAACAGGCGGGCAAGGATAACAAATTTGCTGAGGTTTATAAGAATACAGTGCCGGTACTTCCTTTTAAAAACTACAATAAGGAAACCGATAAAAAACTATTCAAGGCCATGATGGATATCTATGTGATAGACATTGACCGTTCTACCATGCCAAATCACCTGGATTCCCTGTTAACTGTTTTTAAAGGAAATACGGCTGCGTTAACAGAGTACATTTATACCAACTCTATGTTTGTGGACAATGCCAAAGCCAAAGTGATGTTTGCTGATTTTGAGAAGAACGCGGCTACTTATGAAAAAGATCCCTTGTACGTGTTGGCTACTTCCATTTACCAGCATTATCAAAAAACAGTGGTTCCTCAAATAACCTATTACGATCGTCAGATAACTTTTTTACAAAAGGAATATCTGTTTGGGTTGAGAGAAAATATCAAAACCAAAAAGTTTTACCCGGATGCCAATGGCACGATGCGTGTGTCTTTTGGAAAAGTGGCGGGTTACCAGGGCAAAGACGGAATTGAGTATTTGCATTATACGACTATGGACGGACTGGTAGAAAAAAATAAAACGGGCGAAGAAGATTTTTATGTAAAACCGCGTTTGCTGGACTTGTACGCGAAAAAGGATTTTGGGCAGTATGCCGATAAAAAAGGCGTATTACGTACCGCGTTTATTGGCAGCAATCACACTACCGGAGGTAACAGTGGTAGTCCGGTGCTAAATGCCAAAGGGCAATTGGTGGGAACTAATTTTGACCGGAACTGGGAAGGTACCATGAGTGACATCATGTACAATGGTGCTTTTTGCAGGAATATTATTCTAGACGTGCGTTACACCCTTTGGATGGTGGATAAATATGCTGGCGCAGGTTATCTGTTGAAAGAAATGAAAATTGTAAAGTGATGCATGGCATTGTCAGTTACTTTTGAAAGCAAATAGACAATTTAAGACACCTGGACAACTGCAATTTAAGCTTCTGCAGAAATTCTGAGATATAAAAAATTAGTCATTCAGAGAGGGAAATAAACCATTCTTCAAGAAAGGCTTGTTTTAATGAGGCTCGGTTGGATCTATACAAGTATTCACTTATCTATATGTTAAAAATGAACCTTAAACCGTTTTAGTCACAAATTTTAACTTTATTTTGTATAAATGAACGAACATTCATTTATATTTGCACCCTCAAATGAGAATAAGGGACGAAAATAAAGAAATGACCATTCGCGAAAAGGCGATGGAAATGATTGTGAAGGAAGGGTTTGATGGCTTGAGCATGCACAAACTGGCCAAAGCGGCGGGTGTTTCTCCTGCAACCATTTATATCTATTATAAGAACCGCGAAGATCTGCTGCAACAATTGTTTCATGAAGCGCAAAAGGCATTTGCGGCGACAGCGCTGCGCAATTTCGATCCAAATGTTTCTTTGGAGGAGGGGTTGTGGCGTCAGTGGAAAAACAGGTTGGCTTTTATTGAGGAATATCCTGTGTATTACATGTTTTACGAGCAGTTTCGCAACACCCATTTAATCAATCATAAAAGTGTGGATCTCTCCGTATTCCGTGAAAACATGATGCTGTTTGTAAAGAATGCTATAAAACGCGGTGAGATGGAAAAGATGGAGCCTGAGCTTTTCTGGTCTATTGCCTACGGTTCATTCTATTCCTTGATTAAGTTCCATCTGCAGGAAAAGAAAATGATGTCGGAGACTTTTAAATTGACAGACGCAAAACTGAAACAAACCCTGAAAATGGTTGTAAAAGCACTTAAACCTTAACTAATTGTACTATGGTCATGGAAAATCTAACCCACATTTTGGTATTTGCAACAAGTATCAAAACAGAAGCGGACAAAGTCCGCATTGCAGAACTGTTGAACACAATACCCGAAATAGAGGAGTGGAGTGTAGACTGTGACGACATAGACTGTGTATTGCGCGTAGTGTCGCACACATTGTCGGCGATCCAGATCATAGACCTTATAAGCAGTCTGGGTTTTGAGTGTAACGAATTGGATTGAATAAAAAACAGAATTGTTTCCTGTTAACGAAACAAAATAAATTAAAATAACCGTAGCCTCTCAAGGTGTACACTAAAAGAACCAAAGCAACCTAATGGAAGAACCACAAACAGCACACGCACCTAAAACGGAGTTTAAAGCCAATGCCGTAACGCCTTTTACATCCTATCAAAAATTCATCATCGTTCTTCTGGCCCTGCTGCAGTTTACGATTATTCTGGATTTTATGATCCTTTCTCCTTTGGGAGATATTTTAATGAAAACTATGAACCTGAGTACCTCACAATTTGGTTCTGTAGTGTCTGCCTATGCGATCAGTGCCGGTATTTCAGGGATCCTCGCGGCAGGCTTTGCAGATAAATTTGACCGAAAAAAACTGCTTTTGTTTTTTTATGTTGGGTTTATCGTGGGTACTACTTTTTGCGGATTGGCGTACAATTACCAAACTCTGTTTCTGGCAAGGGTTGTGACAGGTATTTTTGGCGGAGTAATCGGAGCGATCTCGATGGCGATCGTTACGGATGTGTTCAGTTTGAATCAACGAGGACGGGTGATGGGGTTTGTGCAGATGGCTTTTGCGGGAAGTCAGATCCTGGGTATTCCGGTGGGGTTAATGATAGCCAACCATTGGGGCTGGCATGCCACCTTTTTTATGGTGGTGGGCCTCGCCATTATTATTGGCATTGCTGTGGTGTTCAAGCTTAAACCTTTAACGGAACATTTAAAATTACAAAGTGATAAAAATGCCCTGCAACATCTTTGGCATACCATCCGTAAAAAAAACTACCGGATCGGATTTTTGGCAACGGCCATGCTTTCAATGGGAGGATTTATGCTTATGCCTTTTACAAGTGCCTTCATCGTAAACAACGTTCATATTTCACAAGATGATCTTCCAATTATATTTTTGTTTACAGGTTTGTCATCCATTATTATTATGCCTTTGATTGGTAGGGTAAGTGATAAGATTGATAAATTTAAATTGTTTGCTATTGGAACGGCCATAGCAGCGGTGATGGTTATTATTTATACCAATCTGGTGCCGGTGCCTATCTGGGTAGTGGTTATCATTAACATGATTTTATTCATGGGCATTATGAGCCGCATGGTGCCGGCCACGGCACTTAATTCTGCCGTACCGGAAATGTACGACAGAGGTGCTTACATGAGCATCAATTCCTCCCTGCAACAGATGGCGGGTGGATTAGCTGCAATTTTTGCAGGTTTTGTGGTAGTACAACCCACCAAAACAAGCCCCATTCAAAATTTCGACCTTCTGGGCTATATTATGGTGGGTATTTTTGCCTGGTGTCTTTACCTGGTTTACAGGGTAAGTGAACTACTCAAAGAAAAAATGAGACAGGTAAAAAACTAACCTGTTTAAAAATGCCGGACTAAAACAGTCCGGCATTTTTATAACCCATTTATTTTACAGAGAGCATGAGTTGTGTTAGTTTTTGTTTGCTGAGAGGTTTAACGAGATAATCCGTCACCTCTGCGAAACTTCTGGCCCTTTCAAGATCTTTTGGGTCTACAGAAGAAGAGACGACATATACAAAAATGCTTTGCCCGATTGTAGTCCGTAGTAGTTGAAAATGTTCCAGAAATTCCCAACCGTCCATAACCGGCATGGTAAGGTCCAGTAAAATGATGCTGGGGATTTGTTTTTTTGCAACAACGGCTTCCTCTATAAACGCCAGAGCCTCCCTTCCGTTTGAGAATATTTTTATTTGTTCAACAAGGCCGGTTTCTTCCAGCAGTTTTTTTGTGATAAATTGATAGATATCATCGTCGTCTATAACGTAAAGGGTTTCGATTTGTTTCATAAATTTTAGTTCCGGTTAAATTGAATAAAGAAAGTAGTTCCCTTTCCTAACTCACTTTCTGCATATATTTTTCCTTCCATGGCTTCTACCTGGGTTTTGGTAATAAATAAGCCAAAACCCTTGGCGTCACTGTTTCCGTGAAAAGTTTTTCTTAGTCCAAATAGTTTGTGTCCGTTTGCTTTCATGTCTATTCCAATTCCATTGTCTGTTACTTCCAAAAACAGGAGATTTTTAGCACAATAGGTTTTAATATTAATTTTTAATTGCCGATCAGGCGATCTGTAACGGATGGCATTGCTCAACAGGTTGTGCAAATAGCTCATCAGGTATTTTTTTGGGTAAAAAATTTCAGGAACAGAACTAAAATCTGCCACTACCGTGTAGTTTGTTTCGATTGTCCCCGCGTTTAAGGTTTCCAGCACCCGGTCAAGACACTCCTGAAATACCAAACGTTCTTTTTGAATATGGATGTCCTGTCTTACCTGCAGAGATTCTACCAATTCGTTAAAGGTCTCGTTAAGAATTTGCACAGGTTTACTTAGTTTGTCTGCGAGTATTTTTTGTTCTTCGTAAGTATCACAGTTTTCGATCATGGTTGTTAACTGCAATAAATTAGACAGGGGTGCCCTGAGGTTATGCGATACAATAAAACAAAAGTCCTCCAGTTGCTGAGAACGTGCTTTCAGGTCGTCCTCCAGATCTTTCTGTTTGGTGATATCGAATCTGGTTGCTACATATTGATAAGGTTTACCTTTTTCGTCCAGATAAGGTACAATGGTAGTAGATACCCAATAGTAGGTACCATCCTTAGCACGGTTTTTAATGTCACCCCTCCAAATCCTTCCTTTTCCTATGGCTCGCCAGAGTTCTTTAAAAAAATCTGCGGGATGATGGCCCGAATTGATAATGCGGTGATTTTGCCCCAAAAGTTCCTCTCTGCTGTATTTAGAGATCTCGCAAAATTTATCGTTAACGTAGGTGATATCGCCTTTGGTATTGGTTATGGCTACAATGGCCGATTCATCTAAAGCTATTTTTTGCTGCCTCAAGGCTTCTTCACTTTCTTTTTGTTGTGTGATGTCAAACCGAATGGCAACGTATTGGTAGGGTTTGCCTTTTTCGTCAAGGTAAGGTACAATGGTGGTAGACACCCAGTAAAAACTTCCATCTCTTGCTTTGTTTTTTATGTCTCCGCTCCACACGGCACCTTTTCCTATGGTTCTCCAAAGCTCTTTAAAAAAGGCAGAAGAATGGTACCCGGAGTTAATGATCCTGTGGTTTTTTCCAATCAACTCTTCACGACTGTATTTGGAAATTTCACAGAACTTATCGTTAACATACGTAATATTTCCCTTAATGTCCGTGATGGCGACTATCGCCGATTTATCCAAAGCTATTTTTTGCTGTTCCAGGTCTAAAAAGACATTCTCTAAGTAGCGGAATAATTCCAGTTTGTTAGATTCTTGCTTCATATTTTTGGGGAATAGTTGATGGCGAAATCTGTTGGTGCAACATGGCGGGGTGTTTGTATGGACATAGAATAAACACCGCACCCAAAGAGTGTAAATACGGGCAGGATTAATAAAGAGGTGTCAACTAATGTTTGCAATGGAGATTAATCGGTTAATACTGGTTCAATTAAAAATAGGGCCAATCAATCGGTTTTTGCTTTTTCTTAATTAAGTATTAGTCTGTTTTATTCTACAAATATAAGTATATAAGTATGTATATAATACTAATTTTTATTTAAACACTGTCCAAAAAATGGAAAAAAGGGTGAATTGTGGTATAAACTCATGTAACGCGCTGATTCAAAGAGTGACAGAGCAGAAATACCCTGACAAATAGTAAAGTAGGGTGTAAGGACCCTTTTTATCAGGGCGTTTTCCCAAATACAGATTTGACTATTTTGAGAAACGATCTTTGAAAAGGGACAATGTGTTTTTTATCTGAAGGCCGGGAGACCTGTCATTTGAATGGGAACTGAAATGTCATTTTGTTTTTTTAGTTTCTTTGACCTCAGGAATACCTGACAGATTAAAACCATGTTGTTTTAAATACTCTGAAAAATTTTTGCCGAAGTACTCTGTTTTTTTTATCGCATCTGCTTTACCGCCCCGATACGATATCTGGTCCTGTACTAAGTTGTTGGAATTGTAACTGTATCTGAAACTGAAAGATCTGCCGGTTATATTGATGAGTGTTATTTTTTCCACAGGTAAATTCTTTTCGTTGTAAACAGTTGAATCGGTACTCATCACAAAACCGTTCACATGTTTGGTGAGAGCCAATGTGGGTAACCCTTTAGCGTTTACCTTAACCGTAGTTGTTGAGCTTGTTTTGCCATCCTGCCCGATCATTTCAGCTTTTGAGGTGAATCCCTTTTTGTCGTAAAAAATTTTTGTTCTGGAACTAACACTGCCGTTAGCTGCACGCTGAATGCTTTCAACGAGTTCTCCTGCCGGATTGTAAATAAATTCGTCTGTTCCAAAAAGGGTATTGTCGGGGGTGTAGTTGTATTTTTTGGTTATCTGATAGTTTTGTCCGTGCTCACAAAGATAGTAGTTGGCGCGTGTTTTATCCTGAGCATACAGTATGGACTTAATAATATTACCGAGGGAGTCTAGAAAAACTACGCTGTACCTTGCCGGGCCTTTGCTGATTTCTTTTTCACTTGGGTATTCGTATTCTATATAACCTCTTATGCCATTTTTAGTATAAAAGCGGGAATACGTTTCCTTTTGGTTTTTATTCAGATAGGCAGTGTTAATCTGACTTTTCATGCTAAAGCATGTGCCAAAAAGGATTAAAAAAAGGCCGATTTGTTTTGTCATAATAGTATTTAAATTATACCGGTTATCTGTCAGATCAGACTCAAACCGGGGCGTTCTATACAAATTTAAAAATAAAAGTTCCTTCAAAATAAAAATCTTAAAAATTGTAAAATTGAAATTCGGGAGTTACTTCGTAAGTGGCCTGGGGAGATACATTTGAGTTCTTTGTTGAAAACGGATTCGGCAACAATCGGGATTTATTCCACAATCAATTTACCGTGCCATTCCCTTTCGGATGAGTGGATTTTGTAAATATAGACACCCTTTTTTTGCAGTTGAAAAATTGAAACGGGGTCCGTGATAAAAACGGATAACACAACTCTTCCCAGCAGATCGTATAGTTCAATCAAACTCCCTGGTTCTGCGTTTTTAAGAGAAAATAAACCACTGCCTGGGTTGGGGTAGAGGATTGGCCGGGGTTTACTTTCATTGTTATTTATTCCGGTTAAATTTAAAGGTTCAAGTCGCCCAAATTCAATGGCGCCGAAGTTATCTATTACAGGAAATTTATTCAATGTAATGCCATTTTGTGCATCCACCATAAAGATGCCATTTATACTCTTGCAAAAGTAGTATCCTTGTTGCTTATCGAAGGTGGTTTCTCCCTGAACCATGCCAATGGCACCAACTAACTGCCCCATATAATCGATGGTGTCGGTTAAATTGTTATAGGATGCAAACACCTGTTGACTGCCATTCCAGTAGGTTCCGTAAATTTTATGGGTTAAAGGATTATATTCAATTCCTCCGAAATTGGCAGGAGGCTGGAGTGTATCTAAAACAATTCCGGTTGAGCTTATTTTCAGGATACCCAGA
>CAZMHW010000058.1:0-12571 GCA_964566105.1 uncultured Akkermansia sp. | reverse complement strand
GCTCTTCTTCGTGCGTTTGATTGGCGTGCCGGTCGAGAATCACTTTCATTTTTAAAAGCAGCACCTCCGAATCGAAAGGTTTAACAATGTAATCATCGGCTCCCAGTTTATAACCTTTAATAATATCCTCACGCATGCTGCGCGCGGTTAAAAAAATAATGGGGGTATTTTTGTGGATGGCTTTCATTTCCGCACTTAAAGTAAAGCCATCCTTTTTTGGCATCATGATGTCGATAATACAAAGGTCAAATTTTTCTTTTTTAAACGCCTGAATGCCTTCTTCGCCATTCTCACAGAGCTGCACGGCAAAACCATTCATCTTCAGGTATTCTTTTAATACCGAAGCAAAGTTTTTTTCGTCTTCTACTAATAAAATTTTATGCATTTCCAGTTATTCAAATTAAGAGAGGCGTGCAAAGATCAGTTTATTTTCTTTTTTACCACACAGACATGCTGTCTTGCTCTCCCTTTCTTTGTTCCTACGTGATTCCATTTATGTTGCTTTAAAAAGTAACACAAACTCCGTTCCTTTTCCTTTTTCCGAGTGCAATTCAATCGTGCCGCCGTGGGCTTCTACAATGGACTTCACATAACTCAATCCCAAACCAAAACCTTTTACCTCATGTAAGTTACCGCCTTGGGCTCTGTAAAATTTATCAAATATTTTGTCCCTGTGTTCTTTGTCAATGCCTATGCCATTGTCTTTGAAACTGATCCGTATTCCGTTTAAATCTTCTTGCAGCTTAATAAAAATACGGCATGGGGATTGCGCATATTTTAAAGCGTTGTCTACTAAATTACTAAAAACTGTTTGCAGGTGCTGTTCGTCTCCCGTCATCGTTATGTTTTCAGAGGAAGGTAAAAATTCCACCGTGGCCTGCTGTTCCTCAATTTGCAATTTGTAATCTGCAATCACCTGTTTAAGCAGACTTACCAGATTAATTTGTTTTTTGTAAAGCGGAAGCTCTCCCTTTTCGAGCAAGGCCATCTGCAGTACCCGCTCTACGTGTTTGTTGAGTTTTTGATTTTCTTCTTTTAAAATGCGGTTGTATTCGGTAAACTTTTCTTCGTCGTTTTTGATGTACGGATTTTTGATAGCGTCCAGTGCCAGCGAAATCGTAGCAATGGGAGTTTTTAATTCGTGCGTCATGTTGTTAACGAAGTCGTTACGAATCTCACTGATCTTTTTTTGTTTGAGGATGAGCCGCAGCGTGTAATAAAAAGCAGAAATGATGACCAGTGAAAATACAAAGGACAAGATCAGACTGCTTTTAATGCCTGCCATGATATAATTATTCTGCGAAGGAAACTGAAGCAGTAAAAATTCATGGCTGTTAAATATCTTGTTAGCGGAAAGATCTGCTTTAAAAGCCGGTAATTTTTCATTGTATCCCCCGGAGCGTGCCAGTACCTGTGTTTTTTGACCCTCCTGTTTTTGTTTTGAAAATTCGAAAGGAATAAACAGTCCTTTATTCTCCAGTGTGCGTTGTATGAGTTTCTTAAGACTGTCCGGATGTTCGTCTGTAACATCCATGCCGGTTATTTCCGTCACCATCTTATCTACCAGTTTGGTGAGTGCGTCCTGCCCAGTATCTCTTTGTGTGTTTGTTTTGATCTGATAAATCCTGTCGGCTTTTGAGGGTGGAGGTATTTTAATGGTGGCTTTTTTTCCATTCAGGAAGATTTTGATGTTTTTGGTTCCACCTCCTAAAAAAAGCGAATCCACTGTTCTCCCTTCTTTTGGTCCCCGGATATTTTCCACCACCACTTTCTGATCTTGTTCACTGATCACACTCACCCTGTTTTCTGTTTCTATTTTTATGTGATGGGAGGGGGTGTGGGCAAGGGTATCTCCATTCTGAATAAAATAGGTTTTGAATTGGTTCAGATTTTTACGGTCGTACAATTTTTCACTCAACTGACCCAGACTTTCATACACCACGCGATTAAAATCTTCCTTTTTGCGGAGATAGGAATTCCGGATCCAGTAAGCCTGAACCAGCAGGATAAAGAGTATACAAAAACTCAAGATCCCCAGAATAATTTTATACGAGCGTGCATTCATCTCTTTTCAAATTTAACCAGTATTTAACAGCCGGGAACAACTTTAACTTTTCCTTAACAGTGTTTAACCGCGCCTTAACCCAGCGCCTGCGCCCAGCGCTCTAATTTTGTTTTAAACTTTTAAACTAAAAATACGATTATGAAAACACAAGTAAGTATCTGCGCCCTCCTCCTCAGCGCCTCGCTGCTGAGCGCGCAAACAGAAGACAAACCGGTAACCGTCCGGATGAAAAAAATTGAGAACATCAATGGAATTGAAAAGATAACAGACAGCACGTATACCATGAAAGGCCCTGTTAACATCAACAACCTTGAAGGAATCAGCATTAAAGAAAGTGACTGCCTTAAAGACGGAAAGTCCAAAAAGATGGTGATTATTACCAATGACATAACCGGAGAGCCTGCTGAGCTCAAAGATCTTGGCAAGGAAGATCTGATGGACGAGCAGATTCAACGCGCCCTGAAGGCAGCGGGTGTGGATGCGGCAACGCTTGACAACGGGAAAATCATGACCATAAATATTGATGCGAATGCAGAAGAAAAAAACGGAGAAAAAAAGATGACCCGGATTGTGATCGTGAAAAACGTAAAAATTATGGAGGCCTCCCCGGAAGAGAAAAAAAACATGGACAAACACACCGGCATCAGCGACAATAAACTGTTAGCGGACAACATGAATTTTTATCCCAATCCCAACAACGGAAAGTTCCATCTCACGTTTAAACTCAGCAATACGGGCAGCACCGAAGTGAGTATTTTTAATATGGAAGGAAAATCGGTTTACAGCGAAGAGCTCAAAAATTTCTCTGGGAATTACGATAAGGAGATGGACATCAGCGCTAATCCCAAAGGAACCTACTTTGTAAAAGTAAAACAGGGAGAACACGCGCAGTTGAAAAAAATTGTGATGGAATAAGATCCGGCAAGGATTGTTTTTTCATGATGCTTCAGGCTGCAAACTGAAGATAAAACCCTCCGCAAGTTCGCGGTGGGTTTTTGCTATTTCTATTCTTCAATTTATTTACCAATTATTAATTAAGTTTTAATCATCCCATCGTTTATGTGTCTGTTTTAACCGACCAGTGACAAAAAAAGAAGCATAAACTAATTCGATTTAGAGACAGATCAGGATTAGTTCTTGTTAAAAAACGTAAATTTTTAGCTTTTGGGGTAACAATAAATGAGGTTTGTGCGTCTTATGGATGTCTATACTCATAAAATTAAAAACATACTATGAAATCAAAATTATTAGCACTCTCAGCCGCTTTCTTTTTATGCGCGGCAAAACAAAATGCTCAGGTAAGTAATTATGCCTTTACTCAAACGCTCAGCACCTATGGCGCTCCAAGCACAGGTACCATAATAGGAATGCCTTTGCAGGACGATGACGTGAACTCCATTACCTTTCCGTTTACATTTACCTATAACGGAACGGCTTATACTGGTATTGACGTGTGTTCGAACGGGTACCTCAGCTTTGGTACAATTAATGGTACAGAATACACCCCTATTTCAGATGCCAGCACCCAAGACCTCATTGCACCTTTTGGTCAGGATCTTTTTATGGGAACCGTGCTGCAGGGAGATCTGACCACCGGAAGTAATACCATTACCAACTGTACGTCAGTGAACGGTTACAGTGTGGGAGATGTTATTCTGGACTATAATTCTGATTTTGGAGGGATCAACCCTACAGTTACTGCAGTCTCCGGTAATAACATCGTAGTAAACATTAACTCAAGTAACACCAGCAGCCCTTACGACATCATCAATCTGAACGGCTACATTAAACAAACCAACAGTGGTACGGCTCCTAACCGTGTGTGTGAAATTGAATACCGCAACTTCACCCGTTTATTTGTGTACGATGAAGTGATTAGTTTTAAAGTGCGTTTTTATGAAACCAGCAACGCCATCGAATTTGTATATGGTAACATCATTCCCGGACTTGGTGCAACTCCTTCTGAAGTGGGTTTAAAAGGTAGCAGCAACAGTGATTTTAATTCCCGTAAAGTAGTTACGCCGGTTAACTGGAACGCTTCGGTTGCCTCCACCGCTATCACCGACGCCTGCGACTACGATCCAACCACTTACCCTGTAAGCGGTCAGATGTATAGATGGGTACCAACCACCTGCGTGACTCCTACTCTGAGCATTGCTTCTACCAACACGACTATTTGCTCTGGAGAAACAGTTACCCTCACTGCTTCCGGAGCCACCAGCTTTACCTGGACCAACGGCCCTTCGACCGCGCAATACACCGTTAACCCAACAAGCACTACAACCTATACCTTACTTGGCGCTACTTCTACCTGCACCAGCTCTATCAGCTTCACACAAAACGTAGCTGCAACCCCTACATTAAACATCACACAAAGCAACACTCTGATTTGTTCAGGTCAGTCGGCTACCTTAACCGGAGCAGGCGCAAGTACTTACAGCTGGAACAATGGACCGAACACAGCACAATATGTTGTATCGCCAACGGCCAACACGGTGTACACACTTACCGCAAGTAACGGTACCTGTGCAGCTACCAGAACAGTATCACAAAACGTACAGGATTGCACAGGCTTAAATGCCCTGAGTTTATCCCACAGCGATGTATCCACTTATCCAAATCCATTTAGCGGGGCATTGAACATTAAGAATGGTTCTGCTGCTGACATGCAAGTGACGTTATTGGATGCGATTGGAAAAGTAATTTACAGTGGCGCCATCAAAGGTGATAGCACAGAAACGATTCACACTGAAAATTTAAACAAGGGTTTCTATTTCATCCGTTTAAGCAACGGCACAGAAAGCGTGACCAAAAAACTGGTGAAAGAATAATTTGAAATAAAAAAAATAAACCCCCGCTCAGCACGAGCGGGGGTTTTTTATTTAATGCCTCCCTCCTTTATTTTAGCAACACCTTGACGCTTTCATTTTTTGATCTCACAATATAAATTCCTTTCTCTAAATTTTCTACCTTCTGAAAATAACCGTTTTCAGCCGAAAGAATTACCTCTCTTAATAACCCCCCCTCAGCATTCACTATTTCCACTTTTGAAGGAGCGGAAGTTTTGATAATAAATGTTTCGTTTGCAGGATTTGGAAACACCCTGAGGTCCTTAGCGGAATTTCCTGTTTCACCCTCAAGTCCGAGGCAGTCGAGCACCGTAATAGTGGTACTGGCTTTTGACTCACAGCTATTCAATGTGTCTATCGCTGAAACAGTATAAACCGTGGTGACAGTCGGCGACACCCAGATTTGGGATGCAAAGCCAACATCTCCAGTGCTCCAGGAATAGGTGGAAAAATATTGTCCGGAGGCGGATAAAAGGGCCGCCTCTCCTCTACATATTGTAGCCAACGCATTCGTATAAATCTGTAAGGGAAAAGTTACACTCAAAAAATAGTATGCTATAGCCGATGCTGTGCAGCCGTATACCGTAGACACTTGAACGGTACAACTGTTTTGTGTATTAGATGGAATGAGAGTAGTGGTAGAGGTGGTTGCGCCTGTATTCCAGGTAAAGGTATTCGCGGAGTTACTGAGCGCTGTAATTACAGTAGGCTGCCCTGTGCAAAGCGAGTTACCAGAAGGTACGATTTGAACTGTTGGTAAGGGATAAATGCTGATGGTTTTTGAGTCGCTGACACTGCATCCCAGAGAATTGGTAACGGCAACGGTGTATACGTTAAGACCAACAGATGGTGTAACCGTCAGTGTGCTTGAACTAACGTAATTAGGCCAGGCAATTGCACTGAAGCCATTTCCTGCGGCCTGCAAGGTAAAAGTACTGCCAATGCAGCCACTGTAACTATTGGCCGTGATTGTTACCGTGGGGAAATTTGTAACAAACCCCAGGTTGATTACCTGCGTTGACACAAACGTACCTGTAGATGCGGTAACTGTGTAAGAGCCCGGAACAGACGTACTAATGACAGAACTGGTAGCTCCGGCAACAGAACTGGAAAGCGGGCCCTGCCACAGGTAATTTGAAAAACAGGGCAAAGCACTTAAGCTGGCCGAGCTAACGCAGGAAGAATACGAAGAACTGCTTTGAAACGTACCATTTGCAACAAAGCCACCTGTAGCAGAACATTCAGAATCAAAATAACAATACCCTGCATGCGCACCACCGGTGCAGTCAGAAGCGGTCACTTCCACCCTTACGCAGGAACCAATGTATTGACTCAGATTAACCCCTTCTTCCACCCAATTGGAAGTTGTAACCCAGCCTCCAGGGCTACCGCCACCTACCCATGAAATTTTAGAGGGGAGTCCGCAGGAAAAAGTATTAACCACACATACATCACTGTCGTGCACAATGGTGTGGCTCCAGGTATTGATAAGATTATTGACACAATCGTAAAATCTGACCGTTAAGGAAGGCACGTCACAACAGTTGTGTGGACTTGCCTGGAAAGCGGCCTTGTATGCGTAATTAAAAAAACAATTGGAAGAGGTAACATTAAACTGCTGTGTAATCCGGGATATGTGAAGGGAATTGCCGTTGCCTCCGTTTAATTGCAAAACATGGCTGCCTCCAAATGGAGAGTTGGGAACATTGTTGCATCGGGAATCGATGTAAGGCGTGGCGACCACAATAGCGTTGGTATTAAGTGTAGGTGTGTTAAAAGTTAAAGACTGCGAGCAAAGAAGGGTATTGGGGTAACTGTTTTGTGTCTCCGAAACCGTCCATCCCGAAGTCCCCGAAGAAAGAGAACCTGTGGGTACCGCCTCAAATCCCTCGTTAATGCAGGGGGCGTTGGCAACCGTGTTTGAGGAATAGCTTTTGTGAGATGAAACTTCTGAACCGCTTTGAGCCAGGTTGTATTTTTTGATCAAAAAATCTCTGAGCGAGGCTTTCACAAACACTTTGGTTTCCAATCCAAAAAAGTTCTTTTGATGCGCCTCCCGGATAATTTTAGGAATATCACATCCCACCAGAGAGTCATCTGTATAAAACTGTGAAGAAGCGCTTAAAAAAAAAGAGGTGAATAAAATGGATAAAAAAAACTTGTTCATTTTCTTTTGGGTAAATGAATTTTAAAGGTACTTAAAAAAATAAATTCCTTCAAATTTACACAGAGCTCCAAATTATTTTATAACCCCCAGCTCCTTACCCACTTTTGTAAAAGCGGCAATGGCTTTGTCCAGGTGTTCTTTTTCGTGGGCAGCGCTTAATTGAACACGGATACGTGCTTTGTCTTTTGGAACTACCGGGAAGAAAAAGCCAATTACGTAAATACCTTCCTGTAATAACTTGTCCGCAAAGGTTTGTGACAATTTAGCGTCGTATAACATTACCGGTACAATGGCGCTGTCGCCATCTTTAATATCAAAACCTGCAGCTTTAATTCCTTTTTTAAAGTAATTGACATTCGATTCCAGTTTGTCGCGCAGTGCGGTTGTTTCTGAAAGCAGATCAAACACCGCGATACTTGCACCAACAATAGAAGGCGCTAAGGAGTTACTGAACAAATAAGGACGGGACCGTTGACGCAACAGTTCAATAATTTCTTTACGTCCACTGGTAAAGCCGCCCATAGCGCCACCCAGGGCTTTTCCCAAAGTGCCGGTAACAATGTCCACTCGGCCAATCACGTTTTTCGCTTCAATGGTACCGCGGCCTGTTTTACCTATAAATCCGCTGGCGTGACATTCGTCCACCATTACTAAAGCGTTGTACTTATCCGCCAGGTCACAAATTTTATCCAGAGGTGCTACAAATCCGTCCATGCTGAACACACCGTCAGTAACGATAATACGGTTGCGTTGCGCCTGCGAAGCTTTTAATTGTTCTTCGAGGTCGGCCATGTCGCAGTTTTTGTAACGGTAACGTTGAGCCTTGCACAAACGTACTCCGTCAATAATACTGGCGTGATTCAGTTCGTCGCTGATAATGGCGTCGTTCTCATCAAAAAGCGGTTCAAACACCCCGCCATTCGCGTCGAAAGCCGCGGCATATAAAATAGTATCTTCTGTTCCTAAAAAGGTAGCAATCTTTTGTTCGAGGGTTTTGTGAATGTCCTGGGTACCACAAATAAAACGCACACTGCTCATTCCAAAACCATGAGAGTCGAGCGCTTTTTTAGCACCTTCTATTACTTTGGGGTGGCTTGATAAGCCCAGGTAGTTGTTGGCACAGAAAATAATCACCTCTTTGCCATTTACCTTCACTACCGCGTCCATAGGACTGGTAATGATCCGTTCGCGTTTGTATAAACCGTTGCTCTCTATCTCCGATAAAGTAGCCTGAAGTTGTTGTTTTAGCTGACCGTACATAACTCTGATTTTTTTTGGGCAAAGATAAATTCTATTTAACAATAATGAAATTTAAGTTCAGGTAATTAACCGCAGCCTGTCGAAAACAATCCTGCACCCATAGGGCTAAATGACTTACCTTTGAGGTACATGGTATTTTATTCAAAACTATTATTTTCGCTTGCTCTGGTTCAGTTTGCGAACAATGATCTGTCCGTTAAAACTGAAATCCCCGCAACAAAGTATTTTATAGCTCAGGACGCCCTGGGCTTTGGAGCCATCTCAGATGGTAAAAAAGTAATTGTTACCTGGACCTCGCCCAACGAGCGCAGTTGCGATTATTTCACCGTAGAAAAATCCAAAGACGGAGTAAACTTCGTTTCTGCAGCCATGACCAAAGGTGCAGGCATGTTTAGCTCCTATATTGATTATACCGATATCGACTATTGTCCGTTTAACGGCATTTCGTATTACCGTTTAAAACAAACCGACTACCACGGGCAGGTAGCGTATTCAGAACCGGTAGAAGTAAATTACCAGATCTTAAAAGACGGATCGGTAGTTGCAAGTACAGGTAAACTGCCTGATGAAAAGGATCTGAAAGAAATTGAAAACAAAGCGGTTCTGGTTTTAATAAAAGACAAAGCCGGGAAAGACATTGTTACCAAAGTGCATGTAAATTCAGATAACGGAGCGCTGGTTGCCAGCGACTTCAAGGACAATCTGGAGGCCGGGTCTTACCTGGTGGTGGCATCCTCCTACAATCCGCTCTGCGGGCAAAAATTAATTGTTAAATAAGATATTTCCTGTTTTTTGCGTTTTTATTAGCAAGCCTCATTGCTTAACTTAGTTGTGTTGACATATATCCTTTGCTCGGGTAAATGTTAAGTCTAACTTGCGCCATGTTTAACAGACCGACTTTTCTTCTTCTCTTCCTGATCATATTCGTCACGGGTGTTTCACAAACAGGTCCGGCAGGTATTGGCATCAGTGCCAACAATGTGCTGTGGTTGAAAGCAAATGCAGGTACTTCTTCCACAACCAACAGCACCGCAATTTCTTTCTGGAACGACCAATCGGGCAATTCCCTGAATGTGACACAAACCGTGAGTGCGCAGCAACCTTCCATTGTTACCAATTTTATGAATGGTTATCCTTCCATTTTGTTTGACAATAACTCCACCGCCAATCAAAACGATAAACTGATCGGGCCCGATTCTCCTCTATTGGACAATACCAGCGCTTACACGTTTTTTACGGTAACCCGTCCTCAAAACCTCGACGGGGCTGCCCGTACCATTGTTTCCAAAAGAACAGGAGTTTCAGTAGATCAATCTTTCATGCTTTTTTATTACACCTCCAATAAACTCAACATAGACATTCAAACCACCGACAACCGCTTTGCCTCAAACACCACCTATGCCAGCGGCACCGATTACATTGGCTGCCTGATCTACGATGGCACCGTTACTACCAGTGGACTGCGTTGCAGTTTGTACAATGAAGAAACTTTCGATAAAAACTCTACCGAAACCAGCACCCTGGTTCCCGACAATGCCTCACCATTGCTCATTGGAACAACCGATGCCAGCGATCCCCGCCCTTATGGTGGATACACCTCTGAAATCATTATTTACCGGGAAGCGCTCAGCACAGCCAAACGCATCATCGTTAACAACTACCTTTCGGCAAAATACAACATCAGTCTGAGTGCCAACGATAAATACGCCGGTGATAATTCTGGTAACGGTAATTACGACCGCGACGTAGCGGGTGTGGGGCAGGAATCCACGGGAAGCAGCAGTTCGTTTTCAGCCTCCGTTTCCGGAGGTCTGAGTTTGTCGGTCAATTCAGGACTCGACAACGGCGATTACCTCCTGGCCGGTCACGCCCAGGCGACAAACACAACCATTACCAGCGATGTGGGAGGAATGACGGGCAGTAGCAACGCACGCTGGCAACGCGTCTGGTATGTAGATGTCACCAACGGGTCTACCAACCTGAACACCAACCTGGAATTTGACATGAGCGACGGAGGCATGGGGACTTTTACGCTTGGCACCACCTCCAATTATGTGCTTTTATACCGTGCCGTACAAAGCGGCAACTGGACCGAAGTAACCAATGCCAGCTCCATCAGTGGAGACCGGATCATTTTTAATTCCATCACCCTTATCAACGACGGGTATTATACCCTGGGCACCCGCAATTTTAATGTAAGTCCCCTGCCGATAGAGCTTATTTCGTTTGAGGCCCTTTACAAAAACAACGAAGTGCTTCTCAACTGGAGCACCGCGTCTGAAAAAAACAACGCCTACTTTACTCTCGAAAAATCGCAAGACGGTTTGTTTTTTGAAGCCTTTGAGCGAATCAAAAGTTTGGGAAATTCTTCTACCAGAACAGACTACAGCAGCAAAGACAGTGATCCCGGAAGCGGCAGGATGTATTACCGCCTTAAACAAACAGATACCGATGGAAGGTTCTCCTACTCCAACATTGTGGATGCAGATATCGACGCAGAAGGAAGTATCCGTGTTTTTCCCAATCCCTGCACAGGTTCCTTTCAACTGCAATTCCTCCATTTCAAAGGAGAGGTGTTACATTTCAGCATCAGTGACGTTGCCGGAAAAATTTATAAAACACATACACATTTCGTGACCGAAAATGACGAAACCCTCAGCAGTCCTTTAGGGGAAGATCTCAAACCCGGTCTCTACCTGTTGCTCGTTGAGGCCAATGGTAAAAGCCACCGGCAGAAAATTCTCGTCCATTAATTTTCTTTTTTTATAATATATTTGTGCCACTATGAGTAACTACATTATTTCAGGCATCCAACAGGTTGGCATTGGTGTTGCCAATGTTCACGAAGGTTTTAAATGGTACAACGTTCATTTTGGAATGGACATTCCCATTTTTGAAGAAGCCGCGGAAGCCAACCTCATGTTACCCTATACAGGAGGCAAGCCTCATAAACGCCATGCCATTCTGGCCATCAACATCAAAGGTGGTGGTGGTTTTGAGATCTGGCAATATACCAGCCGGACTCCGCAAGCACCTGCCTTTAAACCTCAACTGGGGGATTTGGGCATTTTCTGCGCCAAAATTAAAAGCGATAACGTAGAGGCGACTTATGAATTTTTGAAATCCAAACAGGTGAAGCTTCTTGGGAACATCAGCAAAAATCCCGTTGGTAAAAAACATTTTTTTCTGGAAGACGCTTTCGGAAATATATTTGAAGTGATAGAGGACAGTGTGTGGTTTTCGAAAGGTTTAAAACACACAGGTGGTCCTGTAGGTGCCATCATTGGCGTGAGCAACCTCGAACGCTCTATTAAATTTTATTCCGACATTTTGGGATACGACACCATTACCTATAAAGGGGAAGACAGTTTTGCCGACCTTGGGGTTTTACCTGGTGGCGCGGTAAGAGTAAAACGTGCCATCCTCACACACAGTAAGGAACGCAAAGGTCCTTTTGCTCCTCTTTTTGGTAACAGCTACATTGAATTGGTGGAAGCCAGCAGTTATACCCCCCGTAAAATTTTCGAGAACCGGTTCTGGGGAGATCTGGGTTTTATTCACCTGTGTTTTGACATTAAAAATATGGCGGCCCTTAAAACCAAATGCGAGGCCGGTGGACATCCCTTTACAGTGGATGGGGGCGCCGGTTTTGAAATGGGAGAGGCTGCAGGACATTTTACATACATTGAAGATCCGGACGGAGCTCTGATAGAATTTGTAGAGACCAAAAAAATTCCGATCATGAAAAAATTTGGCTGGTACCTCGACCTGCGGAAACGCGCGCCGGAAAAAGCCTTACCTACCTGGATGCTAAAAGCCCTGAGTTTTAACCGTAAGAAAGTTTAACAACTTTAGCTGAACTATTTTTTATCTTCTGCGTTAAAGAGGTATGAAGTATGCTTCTCTTTTTTTAGCGCTTGTGCTTATACCTGTTATTGGATTTTCCCAGTCCATAATATCCTCAAACACGTATATTCAAACCTGTATCGATAAAACACAATGCTCTTCAATTAATAACGCAAGCTATTTATTTTATGATGAAAATAGCAATAACCTTTATTTAAAAATCGACTTCACAAGCTTTAAATCCGGTCAGGATTCGATAGATGGCTGGCTGGACGACCTGACGGGGTCGTTTGTTTTATATAAATTTTAAATTACCGCGGGAGAAATTAAATACCTGATGAAACATAAAAAAAAAAAAATTAAATTAAATGGTTGTGTCTTTTT